>NZ_JBFPJR010000070.1:0-1568 GCF_040838215.1 Nocardioides eburneus
GGTCTCGACTGACGCCTGCGGCGGAACCACTGACGCTTCGCGAGGGACCACCGACGCCTCGGCGTACTCCCGGGCGATCTGCTCGAGCACCTGCGCGTCGGAATAGCTCGCGGGCCGTTCGAACACCTTCGGGAACGGCCGGCGGCGGCCGTCCCAGGTGACGAAGGTGCCGGCCTTCTCGGAGACCGGGGCGACGGGGAGTACGACGTCGGCGGCCCGCGTGACGTCGGACTCGCGCAGTTCGAGGCTGACCACGAACTCCGCCGCCTCGAGCGCGGCCCGGAAGGCCGCCGGGTCGCTGGTGTCGTCGGGATCGACGCCACCGACGACGAGACCCCTGACCTCACCGGTGAGCACGGCCTGCACGATCCGGTCGGCGTCGCGGCCGCCGGCGCGCGGCAGGAGCCCGGCCTGGACCGCCCCGCGGTCGCCGGCCCGGCGCGGCACCCACGCGAGTCTGGCCCCCGACCGCTCGGCGAGGGCGGTCGCCGCCGGCAGCGCGCCCGCCGCGGTCGCCAGGCGCTCACCGACGAGGATGACCGACCGGTCGGTCAGGTCGGAGACGGCCTCGAGCGCCGCGGCCTCGTCGCCGGGCGCCGTGCGGATGAGCTCGGCCGACAGCTTCGCCGTCCCCCGCGAGGTCCACGGCGCGATCGTGCGCACCCGGGTGCCGTGGGCCCGGACCGCCTTGCGCAGCCGCAGGAAGAGCGTCCCGGCCTCGTCCTCGGGCTCGAGCCCGACCAGCAGGACGACGTCGGCGGCCTCGAGATCGGCGTACGTGACGTCGCTCCCGCCTGCCACGTGAGCGGCCAGGAAGTCGGTCTCCTCGGCCGAGAGCGGACGGGCCCGGAAGTCGACATCGGCGGTGCCGAGCGTGTCACGGGCGAAGGCGGCGTACGCCTGAGCGTCCTCGAGCGTGAGGCGCCCGCCGGTCAGGACCGCGGTGGAGCCGGCCGCCTTGAGCCCGCGGGCAGCGACCGCGAAGGACTCGAGCCACGACGCCGGCCTGAGCCCACCGTCCGGGTCCTGCTCGTCGCGGACCTGTGGGTAGGTGAGGCGGTCGGCCTCGACGGCGTACCGGAACGCGAACCGGTCCTTGTCGCTGATCCACTCCTCGTTGACCTCCGGGTCGTTGCCGGCCAACCGCCGCATGACCTTCCCGCGGCGGTGGTCGACCCGGATCGCCGCGCCACAGGCGTCGTGCTCGGCGACCGAGGGGGTGGACACGAGGTCGAAGGGCCTGGCCCGGAAGCGGTAGGCGGCGCTCGTCAGTGCACCGACGGGGCAGATCTGGATGGTGTTGCCGGAGAAGTACGACGAGAACGGCTGCTCGTCGGCGGTGCCGACCTGCTGCTGGACGCCGCGCTCGATGAGCACGAGGCTGGAGTCGCCGGCGATCTGGTCCGCGAAGCGGGTGCAGCGGGCGCACAGCACGCACCGCTCCCGGTCGAGGAGCACGTTGGCGTTGACGGCGATCGGCTTCGCGAAGGTGCGCTTGACCCCCTGCGGGCCGCCGCTGGGATTGAAGCGCGACTCGGTGCGACCGTGCGATATCGCCTGGTTCTGCA
>NZ_JBFPJR010000071.1:0-1049 GCF_040838215.1 Nocardioides eburneus
CCCGTTCAACTCACCCGCGCACCGGCCAGGGGCCGCGCGCGTCGGCGCCCCTGGACGCCGACGCGCGCGGCTCTCGCGCTTTCGGGTCGGCGCAAATGTCGACCATTTGCGCCGACTCGACGTTTCGCAGTCTGGGTGAGAAGCCCGTCATACTCGACCTGATGACGACCGACACGCCCGCCCCTCAGCAGCTCCTCTCCGTCGCGATGGTGACCCTCGGGTGCGCGCGCAACGAGGTCGACTCCGAGGAACTCGCCGGACGCCTCAGCGCCGGTGGGTTCCGGCTGGTGGCCGACCCGGCGGACGCCGACACCGTGGTCGTCAACACCTGCGGTTTCGTCGAGCAGGCGAAGAAGGACTCGGTCGACACGCTGCTCGAGGCCGCCGACCTGAAGAGCTCCGGGAAGGCGCAGGCCGTGGTGGCCGTGGGCTGCATGGCGGAGCGCTACGGCAAGGACCTGGCCGAGTCGCTGCCCGAGGCCGACGCCGTCCTCGGCTTCGACGACTATCCCGACATCGCCGCCAAGCTCCGGTCGATCCTCGCGGGGGAGTCCCATCACCCCCACACCCCGCAGGACCGGCGGCTGCTGCTGCCCATCTCTCCGGTCGAGCGGGACGCCTCGGCCATCTCGGTGCCCGGCGTCTCGGCCGTCGTGCCCGCAGGGGTGGACCAGGTGCCTGGGTTCACCGGGCGCACCCGCCTCGACGACGCTCCCTGGGCCCCGCTCAAGCTCGCCAGCGGCTGCGACCGACGCTGCACCTTCTGCGCCATCCCCTCGTTCCGTGGCGCCTTCGTGTCCCGGCGCCCCAGCGACGTCCTGCACGAGGCGCAGTGGCTCGCCGGCCAGGGCGTGCGCGAGCTGTTCCTGGTGAGCGAGAACTCGACGTCGTACGGCAAGGACCTCGGTGACCTCCGGCTGCTCGAGACGCTGCTGCCGGAGCTTGCCGCGGTGGACGGGATCGACCGCGTTCGCGTCTCCTACCTCCAGCCGGCGGAGACCCGGCCGGGCCTGATCGAGGCGATCGCGACGACGCCGGGCGTGGTGCCC
>NZ_JBFPJR010000072.1:0-1029 GCF_040838215.1 Nocardioides eburneus
TGGAAGCCGCCCACGAGCTCGCCCTCGGCCTCGGGCAGGTCGAACGGCGCGCGGTTGGTCTCGCCGACCATCGAGACGCAGTAGATGACGAAGCTCGGCAGCAGCAACGCGGCGAACCACCAGTCACCCTGCGCGGCGACGATCTCGCTGGTCGACAGGCTGCTGGAGTAGAGGAAGACCGCCACCAGCGCGAGGCCCATCGAGACCTCGTAGGAGATCATCTGCGCGCTCGAGCGCAGCCCGCCCAGCAGGCTGTAGGTCGAGCCGGACGCCCAGCCGCCGAGCACGATGCCGTAGATCCCGATGCTCGCGATCGCCATCACGAACAGCACCGCGACCGGCAGATCGGTCAGCTGCAGCGGCGTGCGATGGCCGAAGAGGCTCACCACCGGCCCGAACGGGATCACGCTGAAGGTCACGAACGCCGGCACCGCGGCGAGGATCGGCGCCGTCACGAAGACGACCCGGTCGGCCTTCGTCGGCGTGATGTCCTCCTTGAGCGCGAGCTTCACGCCGTCGGCGAGGCTCTGCAGCAGGCCGAAGGGGCCGTGCCGGTTCGGTCCGATGCGGTGCTGCATGCGCGCCACCACCCGCCGCTCCCACCAGATGTTGAAGAGCGTGAGCAGCACCAGGACCACGAAGATCACGACGACCTTGATCAGGATGATCCACCACGGATCGTGGCCGAAGCCGTTCATCGTGCCCCCTCCACGTCGACGCGAGAGCCCGGTGAGGCCAGGTCGGCCCACACCCCGCGGCCGAAGCTGTTCGTCGGCACCCAGACGGTGTCCTCGGGCAGGTCGGCCGGCTCCGCCGGCAGGGTCCACGAGCCGCGGTCACCCCTCAGCGTGACGGTGTCCCCGACCTCGTCGTACACCGCCTGCGGCAGGCGTACGACGGCCGGCCGTGCGGTCGCCGCCAGGGCCTTGTCCCCCACCTGCATCCGACCGTTGTCCAGCATGAGCCGCCACGTCGCGAGCCGGAACCTCGCCGGGAGGTCACTCGTTCCCGCCGAGGCGTCACTCGTTC
>NZ_JBFPJR010000007.1:0-144561 GCF_040838215.1 Nocardioides eburneus
GACGCGTCAGTCAGACGGCCGACGACCGTGGCGCGTGGCCCGCGCGATCAGGGCACTCCTCAGTCGGTGAGGACCGAGGCGGCGTCGTCGGTCGGACAGCCGCACTCGAGCGCCAGTTCCTGGAAGGGGGCCGCGAGCGAGGTGCCGCGCATGATCCCGGAGCCGGGCGTGGCGGCGCCGTACCGCTCCCCCAACGCGTCCACCGCGAGGATCACGGCCGCGGCGGTGAAGGTGGAGTGTTCCTCGGGCCAGAACGCGTTGGGGTTGTCGTTCGGATAGGTCGGGTCCTCGTAGACCCACCCCGTCCAATAGCCACCGTCCTCGGCGCGGAGGTGTTGCATCGTCCGGAGCAGCTCGAACCCGCCGCGGTGGTCGCCGAGGTTGTCGAGGGCGAGCGCCAGCTCGCAGGTCTCGGCGCCGGTGACCCATGGGTTCGTGTCGACGCACCGAGCACCGAGGCCGGGGACGACGAAATGGGACCACTGCGACTCGATCAGCTTCCGGCCGGCGGCGCCCGTGACGGCGCCGCCGAGGACGGGGTAGTACCAGTCCATGGAGTACGACGACTTGTCGGCGAACTCGTCACGGTGCTCGCGCAGCGCGTGACCGAGCCGGCCACCGGCGAGCTCCCACTCCGGCTGCGGGTCGTCGACCAGCTCCGCGAGCGCGACGCCGGCCCGCAGCGACTGGTAGATCGACGACGAGCCGGTGAGCAGGCAGAAGGAGTCACGCCGCGTCCAGGCGATGCCGCCGAAGGCCTGCTGCAGACCGACGACGAAGTCGAGGCCCGCGCGGACCGACGGCCACAGCCGCTCCACGAAGGCGCGGTCGCGCCGCATCAGCCAGTGGTGCCAGAGCCCGACGGCGAGGTAGGCCGACATGTTGGTCTCCCCCAGCGGGTCCACGATCTCACCGGCCACGATCCTCATCGGCGCCGAGCCGTCGACGTTCTGCACCGTGGGCACCCAGAGATACGCGGCCTCCGCCTCCTCGACGAACCCGCCGACGAGCAGCCCCATCGCCGCCTCGACATGGTTCCAGACGTCGGCGTGCTGGCCCGCCACCCACGGGATCGCCCCGCAGGGCTCCTGCTGGCGCGCGATGGACCGCGCCGTGGCGCGGACGTCGTCGGCGGAGAGCACACCGTCGACGAAGGGCAGTGGCACCGGCATCGTCACCGGGCGCCTGGCCGTCAAGCCGCCGCCTGCGGCTTGCGGAAGTAGAGCACCAGCGACTTGCCGATGACCGGGTCGAGCACCTTCCCGGCGAGCTTGAGCACCTTCGGCTGCTTCACGATCTCCCAGACCAGCAGCTTGTGGTAGGCCTTCGCGAGCGGGTGCTGGTCGTTGTCGACGCCGACGGCGCACTTGATCCACCAGTACGGCGAGTGCAGGCCGTGGGCATGGTCGTGGCCCTCGAACTCCAGGCCGCGCTTGGTGACCTTGTCGACCAGCTCCTCCTCGGTGTAGATCCGGATGTGGCCACCCTCGACGTTGTGGTAGTCGGCCGAGAGCTTCCAGTTGATGATCTCGGGGAACCAGCGCGGCACGGAGACCGCGAGGGTGCCGCCCGGACGCAGGACGCGGACCAGCTCCTCGATCGCCTGGATGTCGGCCGGGATGTGCTCGAGGACCTCGGCGGCGACGATGCGGTCGAACTCGCCGTCCGCGAACGGCAGCGCGAGCGCGTCGCCCTCCTTGGTCTCCGCGTTCGCGCCCTCGGGGACCTCGCCGGCCTCCTTCATCGCCCAGAACCACTCGTTGACGCGTCCCAGCTCGTCGGCGTCGCGGTCGAAGGCAACGACGTCGGCACCGCGGCGATACATCTCGAACGCGTGGCGTCCGCCGCCGGCGCCCATGTCGAGGACGCGCTCGCCGGGCTTGAGCCCGAGCCGGTCGAAGTCAACGGTGAGCATTCTTCTCCTTGGTGTTATCGGCCGCGAAGTCGGCGAGGACGTCGACGTACGCCGCGACGACCTGCTCGGCCACGGCGTGCCAGCTGAACAGCTCCTCGACCCGAGCGCGGCCGGCCGCGCCGTACCGCTGCCGACGCTCGGGGTCGTCGAGCAGCGCCTCGAGGGCCTGCTCGAGCTCGCCGACGTCGCCGGGCGTGACGAGGTCAGCACAGAGACCGTCGGGGCCGACGACCTCGGGGATGGCGCCGGCACGCGAGACCACAAGCGGGGTGGCGCAGGCCATCAGCTCGGCGGTGGGCAGCGAGAACCCCTCGTAGAGCGAGGGCACGCAGGCGACCTCGGCGGACCCCATCAGCGCCACCAGTTCGTCGTCGCTGAGGCCGTGGACGAAGCGCACGTGGCCGGCGATTCCGAGTTGGTCGATGAGCTGCTCGGTGATCCCGCCGGGCTTCGGCCGCGAGACCAGGACCAGCTCGACGTCACGCTCGGTCCGGAGCTTGGCGAAGGCCTCGAGGAGGGTGCCGATCCCCTTGAGGGGTGCGTCGGCGCTCGCCATGGCGAGGATCCGGCCCGGCACGCGCGGCTCGGTCGGTGGGACGAAGCCGGGTGCGACGCCCAGCAGGATCGGTGTGACCCGCGCCGGGTCGACGCCGAACTCGGTGACGATGTCGCGCTTCGAGGTCTCCGAGGGCGTGAGGATGCGGCGCAGGCGGCGGGCGACCTTCGCCTGCATGCCGACGAACGAATACCACCGGCGCACGCCGAAACGCCGCTTCCAGCCCTCGGCGCTGGCGAGCTCGATCCGGCGGTCGAACGAGATCGGGTGGTGGATCGTCGTGATGAGCGGGAGTCCGAGCTCCTCAATGCGCAGGAGCGGGGTGCCGAGGGTCTGGTTGTCGTGCACGAGGTCGAACTCGTCGCGGCGCGCGGCGAGCAGCTTCACCACCCGGCGGGAGAAGGTCAGCGGCTCGGGGAAGGCGCCGGTGCGCATGCGCAGCCACTCCTCGACGTCGGTGAGGTCGCGGAGCTCGGAGAGCCGCGGGTTGTGGAACGGGTCGGGCTCGGCGTAGAGGTCCAGGCTGGGGACCTTGGTGAGGCCGACGCCCTCGTCGAGGTCGGGATAGGGCTGGCCCGAGAAGACCTCGACGGTGTGTCCCAGCCGGACCAGCTCGCGGCTGAGATGGCGGACGTAGACGCCCTGGCCACCCACATGGGGCTTGCTGCGGTACGACAGCAGCGCGATCCGCATCCGCCTCGGTCCTCTCCCTGCGTTTCTAGAACGTGTTCTGCACTAGCAGGTAGCTAGCGCGAGGGTCACCCTACAGCGGTTCGAGTCAGCTGCCCTCGCTCGAATGACCGGGGAAGACGTGAGCGCCGGGGTGGACGACCGGCACGAGGTTGTTGACCGCAGTCGCCGCCTCGCCGAAGCCGACCGCGATGAGCCGCACTTTACCGGGATGCTCGGTCACGTCCCCGGCGGCGAAGACCCGCGGCAGGGTCGTGGCCATCGTCTCGTCCACGACGATGTGCCGCTTCTCGGTGGCGATGCCCCACTGCTGGATCGGACCCAGGTCGGCGACGAAGCCCAGGGCGGCCACGAGCTGCTGCGCCTTCACCGTCTCGGTGGCGCCGTCGTGGGCGATGTCCACCTCCTCGAGCCACGGGTCGCCGCGCAGCTCGACGACCTCGGCGTCGGTGATGATGCGGGCACCGCCCTGCCGGAGCCGCTGCACGCTGTTCTCGTGGGCGCGGAACTGTGCCCGACGGTGGACGAGCGTGACCGAGCGGGCCAGGGGCTCGAGGTGGATCGCCCAGTCCAGCGCCGAGTCGCCGCCACCGACCACGACGACGTCCTTGCCGGCGTACGGCGCGAACGACGGGACGAAGAAGTCCAGTCCTCTCCCCTGCCAGCCGTCACCGGCCGGCAGCGGCCGGGGGCTGAAGGTGCCGATCCCGGCGGTGACCAGGAGGGCGCGGGCGTGGACGCACGTGCCGTCGGCCAGCCTCAGGTCGAGTCCGTCGTCGCGAGCGTGCAGGTCACACGCCGTACGCCCCAACAGGTAGGTCGGCTCCGCGGTGGCCGCCTGGGCGACGAGTCCGTCGACGAGATCACGGCCCTTGATGCTCGGGAACCCGGCGACGTCCAGGATCTGCTTCTCGGGATACATCGCGGTGATCTGGCCGCCGAGCTCCGGCAGCGAGTCGACCACGGCGACCGAGAGGCCGCGGAATCCGGCGTAGTAGGTCGCGAACAGGCCCGTCGGACCGGCGCCCACGACCGCCAGGTCGACGCTGATCTCCTCGACCGGGTCCTGCTCGCCCGCAGCGGTGACGGTGCTCACGCCCCGATCCTGCCGTGCCACGCCGACCCGTCTCAAGGGCCGGCGTTCCGGCGGGCCGCCGTTAGGGTGACCCCGTGCTGCCGACATGGGGGTCGTCCGTCCGTGCTGATCATCGGCGTATCGCCGCGGTGAGGGGTCGGGCCCGATGATCAGCCGCCGCGCGCCCGCGCTGTGGGCCGTCCGGACCCACCCCAACGCCGTCCTCCTCGTGGCGCAGCTGGCGGTCGTCGTGGGCTATCCCTTCCTCGGGAACTCGACCGCCGGGCGCGCGATCGTCGGCGTGCTGCAGCTCGTCGCGGTGTTCTCCGCCGTCGGCGTCGTACGCCGCAGCCCCGCCGTCACCTGGCTGGCCTTCCTCCTCGGGCCGCCCGCGATGACCTTCGCGGTCTGGGAGTCGGTCGACCCGTCGAGGCACTGGGTCATCCTGATCTCCGCGGCGCTGCACGTGCCGTTCTACCTATTCGTGTCCTACGGGCTCATCCGCTACCTGTTCCACGACCAGGTCGTGACGCGCGACGAGCTCTTCGCCACGGCTGCCGCCTTCACCGTGGTCGCGTGGGCCTTCGCCTATGCGTACGCCGCGGTCCAGGTGCTGTGGCCGGGCTCGTTCGGCGATGCGCGGCCGTGGTACGACCTGCTCTTCCTCTCGTTCACGACACTGACCAACACCGGGCTCGGCGACTTCGGGCCGGTGCTGTCCCATGCTCGCTCGGTGGTCGTCCTCGAGCAGGTGGCGGGGGTCTTCTACGTCGCCCTCGTCGTCTCCCGCCTCGTCGGGCTCGCGATCAACCGAGCCCGCTCCTGAAGCAGTCGCCCGGAGGGCTCGGACGTCCTCGGCGGCTCAGGCGTCCCAGGCCGCCGGGCGGAGGCTCTTGGGCATCCGCGAAACGACCAGCCGGTAGGACTCGTCGACGGCCTCGAGCAACTCGTCCTCGGTGATGGCGCCGTCGAGGCGCAGGGTGTTCCAGCCCGAGCGGCCGATGTAGGCCATGGGCGAGGCATCGGCCGGATGCCGGTGCAGCCACTCGTCCGCGACGTCGCGGTTCGCGCCGCACTTGACGCCGAGCGTCGTCGTCCCGAGGAACGCGAAGATCTTGCCTCGCTCGGCGGGACCGACCTTGGCGACCCGGTCGTCGCCCCAGGGCTGGTCGGCCCAGGCGCCGGGCTTGGCGAGTGCGTACGCCGCCAGCGACCCCGCCAGCCGCTCCGGGTCCATGCCGCGAGTCATGGCTACGCCGCCATCGGACGGTCGACCATGGTCGAGCCCTGCTCGACGCGATCGCGTCCGGTGCCGCGTCGGACCCGACGGCGGTAACGCCAGATCTGGAGCGCGCCCACGCCCCATGCGACGTACTGCACGCTCATCGCCCAGCGGAAGGCCGACGGGGTGTAGTCGGTGGCGCCGCCCGGCGTACGCCAGTCGAGCACCCAGCCGACGACGAGGACGACGAGGAGCGCCGCGACGAAGCCGCCCTGGTTGATGATCCCGGAGGCGCTGGCGAGCCGGGTCGCGGGGTTGCTCGTCCGGCCGACGTCGAAGCCGATCATCGACGCCGGCCCGCCGAAGCCGGTGACCAGCGCGAGGAGAGCGAGCAGCCAGACCGGCGCCTGTCCGGGCCAGGCGAGGACGACGGTCCACATGGCCACGATCGCCGCGACGATCGACAGCGCGGTCGTCGAGCGGTGCCACGGATGGCGGCCCGCGGCCCAGCCCATGATCGGGCCTCCGGTGATGTTGGCGACGACGATGAGGGTCAGCAGCGAGCCCGCCGTCGTCGGGCTGAGCCCCTCGCCCTTGACGAAGAACGGGTAGCCCCAGAGCAGGGCGAGCATGGTGGCGCTGAACGGCGTCGTGAAGTGGACCCAGAAGCCGAGTCGGGTGCCGGGCTGGAACCACGAGGCGCGCAGGCTGGCCGCCAGCGCGCGGCGCGACAACGCCGTGCCGCGCACGTGCTTGCGCTCAGGATGGTCGTGGAGCAGGAACCGCAGCACGACCAGCAGCACCGGCCCGATCGCCGCGGCGGTGAGGTACGCCGTCGTCCAGCCCAGGTGACCCAGCGCCCACGTCATGGGTACGGCGGCGCCGACCGCGCCGAGCTGCCCGATGTTGCCGGTGAGCTGGCTGACCAGTGGCACCCGGCGCCCCGGGAACCAGCTGCTCACCAGCCGTAGCACGCAGATGAACGTCATGGCGTCCCCCATGCCCACGAAGACCCGGGCGACCAGGGCGGCCGGATAGGAGGACGCGAGCGCGAAGCCAGCCTGAGCGAGGCTCAGCACGATGGTCCCGCCGGTGAGCACAGTGCGCGACCCGAGCCGGTCGACCAGCAGGCCGACGGGGATCTGCATCCCGGCATAGACGAGCAGCTGCAGCATCGCGAACGTCGCGAGCTGGCTCGCGGAGATGTCGAACCGGTCGCTCGCCGCGAGCCCCGCGACCGCGAGGCTGCTGCGGTGGAAGACCGCCAGCACGTAGACCGAGAGCCCGACCCCCCAGACCAGCCAGGCGCGACGTGTCGGGGCGGGGTCAGGCTCTGTCACGAGGGGATTTTATGCCCACGCGGAGCGATCGCTCACTTCGTCGACAGGAGTTGGTCGGGCCACGTCCGCAGACGGTCGCCAGCCGCGTGGTCGGTCGGTCCTCGCCGCTCGCTTCGTCGCCGGCGGGCTCGCTTCGCTTCGCTCGCAGCTCCTCGTTCGTCGGGAATGCACTCGCGCTCGTTCCTCGCGCGGCGCATTCCCTCCTCACTTCGTCGCTTCCATCATCTGGCGGAGCTCCTTCTTGAGGTCGGAGATCTCGTCGCGCAGCCGCGCGGCGACCTCGAACTGCAGCTCGGCGGCGGCGCCCTTCATCTGCTCGGTGAGATCCTGGATGAGCTGCGCGAGATCGGCGCTCGGGAGGCCCACCAGGCCGTGCTCGCGGGCGTCCTTCGCCGCATCGCCCAGGACCGGCGTCGGCGACTTCTTCCCGGCCTTGCCCGCACGGCTCTTCGCCTCCGTCCCGGCCCAGGTCTCGAGGAGCGCCTGCGTGCTCTCGTCCTCCCGGGCGAGCATCTCAGTGATGTCGGCGATCTTCTTGCGGAGCGGCTGCGGATCGATGCCGTGCTCTTCGTTGTAGGCGATCTGGATCGCCCGGCGACGATTGGTCTCGTCGATGGCCGACTCCATCGAGGGGGTGATCTTGTCGGCGTACATGTGGACCTGGCCCGACACGTTGCGGGCCGCGCGGCCGATCGTCTGGATCAGCGACTTGTCGGAGCGCAGGAAGCCCTCCTTGTCGGCGTCGAGGATCGCCACCAACGACACCTCGGGCAGGTCGAGGCCCTCGCGCAGCAGGTTGATGCCGACGAGCACGTCGTACTCCCCCAGGCGCAGATCGCGCAGCAGCTCGACCCGCTTGAGGGTGTCGACCTCGGAGTGGAGGTAGCGCGTGCGGATGCCGGCGTCGAGGAGGTAGTCGGTGAGGTCCTCCGACATCTTCTTGGTCAGGGTCGTCACGAGGACGCGCTCGCTCTTGTCGACGCGGAGCCGGATCTCGTGGATGAGGTCGTCGATCTGTCCCTTGGTCGGCTTGATGACGACCTCCGGGTCGACCAGTCCGGTCGGGCGGATGATCTGCTGGACCACATCAGGGGGGCCGCCGCCGTCGCTGACTTTGTCCAACTCGTAGTCGCCGGGCGTCGCCGATAGGTAGATCGTCTGGCCGATCCGCTCGAGGAACTCCTCCCAGCGCAGCGGCCGGTTGTCCATCGCGCTGGGCAGCCGGAACCCGTGGTCGACCAGGTTGCGCTTGCGGGACATGTCGCCTTCATACATCCCGCCGATCTGCGGGACGGCGACGTGGGACTCGTCGATGACGAGGACGAAGTCCTCGGGGAAGTAGTCGAGCAAGCAGTTGGGCGCGGACCCGCGGGTGCGGCCGTCGATATGCATCGAGTAGTTCTCGATCCCGGAGCAGCTCCCGACCTGGCGCATCATCTCGATGTCGTACGTCGTCCGCATCCGCAGCCGCTGGGCCTCCAGCAGCTTGCCCTGCTTCTCGAACGTCGCGAGCTGCTCCTCGAGCTCGGCCTCGATGCCGGCGATCGCGCGCTCCATGCGTTCGGGGCCCGCGACATAGTGGGTCGCCGGGAAGACGTAGAGCTCCTCGTCCTCGGTCAGCACCTCGCCTGTGACGGCGTGCAGCGTCATCAGGCGCTCGATCTCGTCCCCGAAGAACTCCACCCGGACGGCGTGCTCCTCATAGACCGGGAAGATCTCGAGCGTGTCGCCGCGGACCCGGAACGTCCCCCGGGTGAACGACATGTCGTTGCGGGCGTACTGGATCTCCACCAAGCGCCGGAGCACGGAGTCACGGTCGTGCTCCTCGCCCACCCGCAGGCGAAGCATGCGGTCGACGTACTCCTGCGGGGTGCCGAGACCGTAGATGCACGAGACGGTGGCGACCACGATGACGTCACGCCGGGTCAGCAGGCTGTTGGTCGCGCTGTGGCGCAGCCGCTCGACCTCCTCGTTGATCGAGGAGTCCTTCTCGATGTAGGTGTCGGTCTGAGGGACGTAGGCCTCGGGCTGGTAGTAGTCGTAGTAGGAGACGAAATATTCCACCGCATTGTCGGGGAAGAGCTGGCGTAGCTCGTTGGCGAACTGGGCAGCGAGCGTCTTGTTGGGTTGCAGGACGAGGACCGGCCGCTGCAGCTTCTCCGCCACCCAGGCGACGGTCGCTGTCTTGCCGGTGCCGGTCGCGCCGAGGAGCACGACGTCCTCCGCACCCGCCTCGATCCGCTTGGAGATCTCCGCGATCGCCGCCGGCTGGTCTCCCGAGGGCTCGTAGTCGGAGACGACCTGGAAGGGCGCCACCCGGCGCTCGAGATCGGTGACAGGACGCATGCGTCGAGCCTACGTCGGACCACCGACAGTCCGGCTCGGACGGTGGGGTGACCGGCGGCTACCGGGCGCCGGCGTGGCGGGAGCTGTGCCAGTGCAAGCGGTGCCCGGCGAGCGGCCGCCTGCGGGCACGCACAGGCGCTGCCTCTCCGCTGCTTCGGACCTCTCCGTCCCCGCCCGCCGCTGCGGCTCCACCACCGGCGGGCGCGGTCTTCGCGCGTTCCGCGGGAGCAACCCGGTCTGCCGCTCGCGACGCCTCGCGTACGCCGACCACGGCGAACCGGCCGAGCGCGAACGCGGCGAGGAACAGGATCGCGGCGCCGAGCCCGCCGAAGAAGCCGACGTACTCGACGGTCTGCCGCGTCGTGCCGCCGTACGCGGCGCCGACCGTGGGACTCCCCCAGATGGCCGAGAGCGGCACCCCGAGGATGAACCAGGCGCCGCTCACCGCGGCCAGCCAACCGCCGAACATGGCGGTCACCCGGTTGGCGCTGCCGAGTGTCAACAGGCCACCGAGGATGGCGCCGACTCCGGGCAGGATCTCGAGGATGAGCCGACCGTTGGTGTAGTCCCACGTGGTGTTCGGTGCGTACGCGTAGTCGACGTACGGACCGATGAACGGAATGAGGGCGCCCCACACGCCGAGCAGTACGAGCAGGATGCCGCTGATAGCTCCGCGACTGCGCGGAACTCGCATCGTCCCGGGCATGCCGATCACCTTCTGAGAGAGTGCTGAACGGACATTTCGATCATCGCGCGGTGACGCTGCGGACTCAACCACGAGATCTCCCTCGCAATCGACGTGCGGCACCCCGCTACCGTGAGCGGCGGCTGCCGCTCGGCGGACATCCCGGTGGCCCGGCATGACAAGGAGGTCCTCCGCCGCTGCTGCGGTTGACTACGCTGTCCCGCGGTAGGGCGAGGTTGAGGAGGGTCAGCGTGAAGACGGTCCCATCCAACGCGAGCGGGACGGCGGGTGTTCGGCCCGGTTCGGCCGCTCAGCACGATCGGCGTCGGCGCATCCTCGATGCCACGATCGCGCTCGCCACCGAGGGCGGGTTCGAGGCCGTCCAGATGCGGACGGTCGCCGACACCGCCGACGTCGCGCTCGGCACCCTCTACCGCTACTTCCCGTCGAAGGTCCACCTCCTGGTGTCGGCGCTGGGCCGCGAGCTCGAGGGAGCCGACCGCCGGACCGCGCTCCAGGCGCTCGCCGGGGCCACCGCGCACGAGCGCGTCGTGCACGTCCTCGGCCGCACGACCCGACTGCTGCAGACGCAGCCGCGGCTGACCGAGGCACTGGTGCGCGCCTTCATGTTCGCGGACGCGTCGGTCGGTGCGGAGATCGACGAGGTCAGCACGCGTCTGACCTCGATGATCTCGCGCGCGATCTCAGGCTCCCCCGACCACGGTGAGGTCATCGAGGAGCAGACGGTCATCGTGCGCGTCATCGCCGACCTGTGGCTCTCGGCGCTGGTGGGCTGGGTCGCCGGCCGGACGGCGGCGAAGGACGTGGAGAAGTCGATCGACGTCGCCGTAGGTCTGCTCTTGCCATGAGCCGCACGCGATCACGAAGTTCACAGCACGGAACGGGGTGGGCCGAAGTGCCGTTCACCTTGCCGCCTGGCCCTAGATTAGTGCCGTGATGTCGGTGGGGACCTCGGTGCCGGAGCGCATCATGAAGCTCGTCCGTCGACTCCTCGCGGTCTTCTTCGGGCTGCCGGTCCTGATCGCGGTCGGCATGAGCCTCGTCGACGCCTATCGTCGCCGTGGCAAGAAGGCGAAGCCGTTCCCCGTCACGCCGCCCGGCACGGTGCCGGTCGGCGGCGGGTCGCTGACGACGTACACCTTCGGCGACGACCTGTTCGAGGACATGCTGAAGGCCATCGAGGGCGCCCGGAAGCAGATCTTCTTCGAGACCTACATCTGGAAGGGCGACGACGTCGGGCAGCGGTTCAAGACGGCGCTCACCGACGCGGTCGCCCGCGGCGTCGAGGTCTACTGCATCTACGACACCTTCGCGAACCTCGTCGTGCCGCCCCGGTTCAAACGGTTCCCGGCGGGGATGAAGGTGCTGCGCTACCCGGTCTATCCGGCCGGCTGGCGCTTCTTCGACCTGTCTCGCTATGGCCGCGACCACCGCAAGATCCTGGTGGTCGACGACGAGGTCGGGTTCGTCGGTGGCTACAACGTCGGCAGTGCGTACGCCGACGAGTGGCGCGACACCCACGTCCGCATCACGGGGCCGGCCGTGTGGGACCTGCGGCGCGCGTTCGCCGACTTCTGGAACCTCAACCGACGGCGCCGGCTCGGCGCGTCGCACCGGCCGCTCCTCATCGAGACGACGCCGGTGTGGGAGCCGAAGGTGCGCTTCCACCGCAACGTGCCGCGGCTGTGGATGTTCCCCATCCGCTCGATGTACCTCGAGGCCATCAACCGTGCGGCCAAGAACATCTGGCTGACCCAGGCCTACTTCCTGCCCGACCAGGACTTCGTGGACGCGCTCAAGGACGCGGCGCGCCGAGGCGTCGACGTACGCCTGCTGCTGCCGCTCAAGTCCAACCACGTCGTCGCGGACTGGATCTCGCGCGGCTACTTCTCCCAGATGCTCGACGCCGGCGTGCGGATCCTGCGGTTCCGTGACGCCATGGTCCACGCCAAGACGGCCACTGTCGACGGCACCTGGTCGACCGTCGGCACGGCCAACATCGACCGGCTCAGCCTCTCCGGCAACTACGAGATCAACCTCGAGGTGATCGACGAGGCGGTGGCTGCGCAGATGGAGGCGATCTTCGAGCGGGACCAGTCCAACTGCCTCGAGCTCACCCGCGCCGAGTGGGAGGCGCGCGACGTGCACCGCAAGTTCACCGAGCTCGTTCTGACGCCGCTGCGACCGTTGCTGTGACCGGCGCTGGGCCGGCGGTCCGCACGGCCGCGGCTAGGCCGGCAGGTGGGTGCGCGGCGCCATCCGCGGACCGTGCCGCGGCCGGTGACCCGCGACGGCGTAGACGAGTGCGACGACGCGTCGGCGGTGGCCGTGGTAGGGCGCGAGGTAGGCGCGCAGCCGGTCGTCGTCCCACGGCCTGCCGGTGAGGCCATGGCCGACGTCCTTCGCGACGTGCCAGTCGCCGAACGAGACCGCGTCGGGGTCGCCGTGCGCCCGCTGCCGCACCTCGGCGGCGGTCCACTCACCGATCCCTGGCAGGCTGGTCAGCCGCCGCTCCACCTCGTCACCGGGCAGGCCGAGCGTGCGCTCGAGACTGGGCGCGACGCGCGCCGCGGTGACGACCGCCTTCGAGCGCGCCGGGTCGACCGGCATCCGCAGCCAGTCCCAGCTCGGCACGGTGCGCAGGGTGTCAGCGGCAGGCTGAACCCAGAGCCGGTGGTCAGCCCCGGGTCCCGGCGCCCGCTCGCCGAAACGCTGCACCAGCCGGCGGAACCCGGCGAACGCCTCCTGGCCCGTCACCTTCTGCTCGATCACGGCGGGGACCAGGGCCTCCATGACCAGACCGGTGCTGCCGAACCGGGGCACGCCGCAGCGCCGGACGGCGGCGATGAGGATCGGGTCGGTCGGGGCGAAGCCGGTCGGGTCGTCGTACGCGCCGAGCAGGGCCGGCACCTGATCGAGCGCCCAGGTGGCACCGCTCCCCCACGCCTCGGCGACGATTGCCGTCCCCCGCTCGGCCAGAACGAGCGTCGCCGGGCCCTCGGGCGTGCGGATGCCACGCCAGTGCCGACCGCCGATGATCCGGTACGTCGGGTCGCCGCCGCCCCGGCGGAGGTGACCGATCATCGCGCCGATGCGCACGGGCCGCGCCGGCCGCCACACGCGGGTCGCTGCGGGTGTCACCAGCCGATCGCGTTCGGACGTGGCAGGGCTGAGGGCATCGACGGGCCGGGCATGGTGCGACGGTAGCTCAGGGCTGTCGGCGCGCAGGTGTTGACTGGGTCCATGCTGCTCGCCGACCTCGCTGCGACCTCTGCGACCGTCGCCGCCACCCGATCGCGCAAGGCCAAGGTGGCGGCGCTGGCGGCCTGCCTCGAGACCGCGGAGGACGCCGAGCTGGAGGTCGTGACGTCCTATCTCGGCGGGGCGCTGCGCCAGCGTCGTACGGGCCTCGGGTGGCGGTCCTTGACGGACCTTCCGCCGCCCGCGCAGGACGCCTCGCTGACGGTTCTCGAGGTGCACCGTGCCTTCGACGCGATCGCCTCGCTCGCGGGCCCGGGCTCCCAGGGGGCACGTGCCGCGGCCGTCCGGGAGCTCTTCGGTCGGGCCACCGCGGCCGAGCAGCAGTGGCTGCGTGGCGTCGTGACCGGCGAGGTGCGGCAGGGGGCGCTCGACTCGCTCGTCCAGGAGGCGATCGCCCTCGCCGCCGACGTGCCAGTCGTCGCCGTGCGGCGTGCCGCCATGTTCGCCGGCTCGACGGTGGCCGTCGCGCGGCTCGCGTTCGACGGCACGGACGCGCTCGGTGCGGTCGGGCTCGTCGTGGGCCGGCCGGTGCTGCCGATGCTCGCCTCGAGCGCAGGCTCCCTCGCCGAGGCACTCGCCAAGCTCGGCGGGACGGCCGTCGTCGACACCAAGCTCGACGGTGTCCGGATCCAGGTGCACCGCCGCGACGACGACGTCGTCATCGCCACCCGGACGCTCGAGGACATCACCGCCCGGCTTCCCGAGGTCGTCGACGTCGTGCGCCGCCTGCCGGCTTCCTCCGTCGTGCTCGACGGCGAGGCGATGACGGTCGGACCGGACGGCCGACCCCGGCCGTTCCAGGAGACGGCGTCGCGCACGGCGACCCGGGGCGCATCGGCGGTCCACGTCGCGCCCTACTTCTTCGATCTGCTCCATCTCGACGGCCGGGACCTCCACGACCTGCCGCTGGCCGACCGCCTGGCGGCGCTGGATGCCCTGGTGCCCGCCGCCCACCGCGTCGAGCGCCTGGTCACCGACGACGTCGCGGCGGCGGACGACTTCGCGTCCCGGGTGGTCGACGCCGGTCACGAGGGCGTGGTGGTGAAGGGCCTCGACGTGCCGTGGGAAGCGGGTCGCCGTGGCAACGGGTGGATCAAGGTCAAGCCGGTGCACACGCTCGACCTCGTCGTGCTCGCGGTCGAGTGGGGCTCGGGCCGTCGCAAGGGCTGGCTCTCCAACATCCACCTCGGTGCCCGTGATCCCGAGACGGGTGACGTCGTGATGTTGGGCAAGACCTTCAAGGGGATGAGCGACCGGATGCTCGCGTGGCAGACGGAGCGCTTCACCGAGCTGGCGACCGTGCCCGACCCCCGTGCTGACTGGGTCGTGCCTGTTCAGCCGACCCAAGTGGTGGAGATCGCCTTCGACGGGGTCCAGCGCTCGACCACCTACCCCGGCGGCGTGGCCCTGCGGTTCGCCCGGGTGGTCCGCTACCGCGACGACAAGACCGCGGCCGAGGCCGACACGATCGATGCCGTCCGTGCGCTCCTGCCCTAGCGGCGTGGCCGGCGCGATGCGCTCGGTGTTCCCGTGAGCTCCGCGCGCGCTCCCGGTCGGCGCCCACTCGCCGCCCAGCCGCCGACGCGCCATGGGGCTCCGTCCGAACAGATTTCCGTTCGGGACAGAGGTGCTGCCACAGAGGTGCTGCCGACGGCGCGCCAGAGAGCGCGGCGGTGCGCCCACCGCCGTGGACACCGACGCCGCGCAACTGGCAGTTACACGCGTCGTACACTCAAGCCATGACGGCTCCCGAGACCGACGGCCGACGCGCCACGGCCGCCGCACGCCGGCGGGCGCGCGAGGCCGAGATCATCGCGGCGACCCGCGAGCTCTTCGACGAGCGGGGCGTCCGCGACGCGCAGATCGAGGACATCGCCCGCGCCGTGGGGATCAACCGCGCGATCGTCTATCGCCACTTCACCGGCAAGGAGGAGATCTTCGCGCTGACGCTCGTCGTCTACCTCGACGAGCTGCGCGACGAGCTCGGGAGGGCGACCGGCTCGGTGTCGGCCCCGCGCGAGCAGCTCTCTGCCGCGGTCGGCGCCTTCGTCGAGTACGGCGTGGCGCACCCCGCGTTCGTCGACTGCGCCCAGGCGCTGATGCGGCGCAGGGGGCCGGAGCTCCTCGACGAGCTCTCCGAAAGCGCGCTCTTCCGGCTCGGCCGAGCGATCACGGGCTGCCTGAGCATCCTCATCGGCGTCTTCGAGGAGGGCGAGCGCGTCGGCGAGTTCCAGGTCCCGGAGCCGACCCTCCTCGCCAACACGCTCTATGCGACGGGGCTCGGCGCGTTGCAACTGGCGCGGGTCGGGATCCTGGTGACGGAGTCGGCCCCCGGCGTACCCACCATCGGCTCGGTCTCCCCCGGCCAGGTCAAGGACTACCTCGTGACCGCTGCCCTCGCCCTCGCCTCCGCCTGACGCAGGACCGAGCCTGCCGATTCGGCTTGCCTGCATGCCGAACCGAATCGGCAGGCTGAGGTCGCTCAGGGGCGCTCGATGATGGCGGTCACGCCCTGGCCGCCCGCGGCACAGATCGAGATGAGACCACGGCCCCCCGTGCCGGTCGATCCAGCCTTCTCGTCAAGAAGCTTGGCGAGCGTGTGGATGATCCGTCCGCCCGTGGCGGCGAACGGGTGACCGGCCGCGAGTGAGGAGCCGTTGACGTTGAGCTTCTCCCGCGGCACAGTGCCCAGCGGCGCGTCGAGGCCGAGCCGCTCCTTGCAGAACACCGGGTCCTCCCATGCCTTCAGCGTCGAGAGCACCTGCGAGGCGAATGCCTCGTGGATCTCGAAGAAGTCGAAGTCGTCGAAGGTCAGACCGTTGCGCGCCAGCATCCGCGGCATGGCGTACGCCGGCGCCATCAGCAGGCCCTCACCGCCGTGGACGTAGTCGACCGCGGCGACCTCGGCGTCGACGAAGTAGGCCAGGATCGGCAGGTCGTGGGCCTTGGCCCAGTCCTCGGACGCAAGCAGCACCGCGGAGGCGCCGTCGGTCAGCGGCGTGGAGTTGCCGGCGGTCATGGTCGCTGCCTCGCCCTTGCCGAAGACCGGCTTCAGCTTCGCGAGCTTCTCGACCGAGGAGTCGGGCCGCAGGTTGTTGTCGCGCTCGAGGCCGCGGAAGGGCGTGATCATGTCGTCGAAGAAGCCGCGCTCATAGGCGGCAGCCAGCTTCTGGTGGGACGACGCGGCGAGCTCGTCCTGCGCCTCCCGGGTGATCTGCCACTCGAGCGCGGTGAGCGCGGCGTGCTCCCCCATCGAGAGGCGCGTGCGCGGCTCGACGTTGGCGGGGATGTTGGGGATGAGGTCCCCGGGGCGCAGCTTCGCGAAGGCCTTCAGCCGGCCCTGCAGGTCCTTCGCACGGTTGGCCTCGAGGAGGATCTTGCGGAGCTTCTCACCGATCGCGATCGGCGCGTCCGAGGTGGTGTCCGTGCCGCCCGCGATGCCCGCCTCGATCTGACCGAGCGCGATCTTATTGGCGATGTACGTCGCCGCCTGCAGACCCGTCCCGCAGGCCTGCTGCAGGTCGACGGCCGCGGTCTCCGGCGCAAGCTTCGAGCCGAGGACCGACTCGCGGGTGAGGTTGAAGTCCCGGCTGTGCTTCAAGACGGCACCGGCGGCGACCTCCCCGATCCGCTCGCCCTCGAGGCCGTAGCGCGCGACCAGCCCGTCGATCGCAGCGGTCAGCATGTCCTGGTTGGAGGCGGTGGAGTACGCCGTGTTGGAGCGGGCGAACGGGATGCGGTTGCCGCCCACGATGGCGACGCGGCGAGTGGTGGTCATGGCTCCATCCTTGTCTCAGCGGTGCTCACAGAGAAGGGTATGTCGGGGAGGTCACGATATGTGGACACCGAGTTACAACTCTAGTTACATACCCGCGGGTAACATACGCCATGACCACCAGACCCCTGAGACGACCAGTGAGGACGACGACCAGATGAGCGACAAGTACCAGAGCTTCACCCAGTCCACGATCGGCAAGTTCCTGGTCAAGAACCTCGGCCTTCCCAGCCCCACCAAGCTCGAGCGGTACGCCGCCGGCGACCCTCTCGTGAAGGGAACCGTTCTGGTGGGCGGGCGGGGCCGTCTGGCCGAGTCGCTGGCCGGTCTGCTCGGCGAGCTCGGCATCGAGTCGACCGACACGCGGACGGACGGCGCCACCTACAAGGGCCTGGTCTTCGACGCCAGCGGTCTGACCTCCATCGACCAGCTGGTCGCGCTGCAGGAGTTCTTCACGCCGGTGCTCCGCAGCCTGGAGAGCTGCCCGCGCGTGGTCGTGATCGGGACGCCGCCGACGCTGGTCGAGGGCCGTGAGCGGGTCGCGCAGCGTGCCCTCGAGGGCTTCACCCGTAGCCTCGGCAAGGAGATCGGCCGGGGCGGCACGGTCCAGCTGGTCTATGTCGCCGAAGGATACGAGCAGTCCCTGCTCTCCACGCTCGGCTTCCTGCTCAGCCCCAAGTCGGCGTACGTCTCGGGGCAGGTCGTCCGGATCGGCACCCACCGCGAGCAGCAGGCCGAGACCGTCACCGACTGGACGGCCCCGCTCGCGGGCAAGGTCGCCCTCGTCACCGGCGCCAGCCGGGGCATCGGCGAGCAGATCGCGCGCGTCCTCCACCGCGACGGCGCCACCGTGGTCGGCCTTGACGTCCCCCAGGCCGCGGACGAGCTCCAGAAGGTCATGAAGGAGGTCGACGGCGACTGGCTCACCCTCGACATCACCGCGAAGGACGCCCCTCAGCGGATCGCGCAGCACCTCAAGGAGAAGCATGGCGGCGTCGACGTGGTCGTCCACAACGCCGGCGTCACCCTCGACAAGAAGCTGGCCAACCAGACGCCGGAGCGCTTCGGCAAGGTGTTCGAGATCAACATCGACGCGCCGGAGCTGATCACCGCCGAGCTGCTCGCGCAGCAGGTGATCAACCCGAACGGCCGCATCATCGACGTCTCCTCCATGGCGGGCATCGCCGGGAACGTCGGCCAGACCAGCTACGCCGCCTCCAAGGCGGGCGTGATCGGCCACGTCGACGCGCTCGCCGACGAGCTGGTCGACGGCATCACCATCAACGCCGTCGCGCCGGGCTTCATCATCACCCAGATGACGGCCGCGATGCCGTTCGGCCCGCGCGAGGTGGGCCAGCGGATGAATGCGATGGCCCAGGGCGGCCTGCCCGTGGACGTCGCCGAGGCGATCGCGTGGTACGCCAACCCGGCGTCCACGGCCGTCAACGGCAACGTCGTGCGGGTCTGCGGCCAGATGATGCTGGGGGCCTGAGATGACCGAGCCCACCCTGGTGACCCGCACGGGCGTGAGTGCGCTGCTGCGCGCCGCGCTCCCCTCCGTCCCGGTCGTCGGCGCGCTGCCCGGCATCCGCAAGGACAGGGACGCCACCGACGGCTTCGCCGTCACCCGGCCGTCTGCGACGGTCGAGCGTGAGCAGGTCGAGCGGTACGCCGTCCTCTGCGGCTTCCCGGTCAAGGACACCGTCCCGGTGACCTATCCGCACATGCTGGCCGCACCGCTCCATCTCGCCGTCCTCTCCGACCCTCGCTTCCCGTCGGCGGCGATGGGCATGGTCCACGTCGAGAACAGCATCAGCCAGCACCGGCCCATCGCGATCGGCGAGACCCTCGAGGTGACGACCGCGGTCGGCGCGCCGCTCCCCCATCCCGTCGGCACGGCCTGGGCGCTCACCACGACGGTCAGCGCCGCGGGCGAGACGGTGTGGGAGTCGGTCTCGACGTACCTGCGTCGCGGGCGGCGCAACCCCGACGCGACCTGGCCCGACGAGCTGGTCGACGTGCCGCCGAGCGGCCCGGTGTTCGCGCTGAGGAGCGACCTGGGGAGGCGGTACGCCGCGGTCTCCGGCGACTACAACCCGATCCACCTGACGACGCTGTCGGCCAAGGCGCTGGGTTTCCCTCGCCATATCGCCCACGGCATGTGGACCAAGGCCCGGTGTCTCGCCGCGTTGGAGAACCGGCTGTCCGACGCCGTACGCATCGACGTGGCGTTCAAGAAACCGGTCTTCCTGCCGTCCTCGGTCGCGTTCGGCTCGCGGCCGGCGCAGGACGGCAACGGCTACGACTTCTCGCTGCACAGGCGGGGAAGTGACACGCTCCACCTCCTGGGGCGCACCCGCGCGCTCTAGCGCCGCTGGCCGGGAGGGTTGCGTCGCCTCCGACGGCCGGCGAGCTGTCCGGGAGAGCTGTTCACGGCGCCGGTGACGACTCAACCCACCGCGTGGGCGGCTCAGCCCCGACGGGGCGGCCGGATGATGCCCTCCTGCGCCACCGTCGCCACGAGCGTGCCGTCGGCGGTGAAGACGCGCCCGAGGGAGAGTCCCCGGCCGCCTTGGGCCGACGGCGACTCCTGGTCATAGAGCCACCACTCGTCCGCGCGGAAGGGACGGTGGAACCAGATCGCGTGGTCGAGCGAGGCCATCTGGACGTGCCTGGTGTCGAGGGTGTGGGCCGCGAGCGAGGCGCTCAGCAGGGTGATGTCGGAGGCCCACGTGAACGCCGCCTGATGGATCTGCGCGTCGTCGGGCAGGCGGTCGGCGATCCGCAGCCAGACCCGCTGCTGGGACGGGCGCGCCGGATCCGCCTCGAGCCCGAGCTGGCTGTTACCGACGGCGCGCATCTCGACCGCGGCCCACTCCCTGGCGAGCGCCGCGCCCTCGGCGCTCTCGCCCTTCGCCATCAGCTTGAGCATGTCGACACCGGCCTGCGGCGGAATCACCTCCGGCATGGTGTCCTGGTGCTCGAAGCCGACCTCGTGCTTCTGGAAGTTGGCGGTCATGTAGAAGATGTCGCGACCGTGCTGGCGTGCCGCGACCCGGCGGGTCTGGAAGGAACGGCCGTCGCGGATCCGCTCGACGTCGTACACGATCGGCTTGAGCGGGTCACCGGGGAGCAGGAAGTAGGCGTGCATCGAGTGCACGTGGAGGCCTTCGCCGGCGGTCCGGATGGCAGCCATCAGCGACTGGGACGCCACCTGACCGCCGAAGGCGCGACCACGTTCGTTCGGTGCGGGCGCACCGCGGAACAGGTCGAGGTCGATCTCCTCGAGATCGAGCAGGCGCACGAGCGAGGCCACGGCCTCGTTGGCGATGGTCGTCACTGGTCACCTTCGCGGTCGTCGTCGGAGAGACCGGCGAGGAACTGCTCGAACTCGCGCCCGAGCTCGTCCCCCGTCGGGAGGGGCTGGTCCGGCGCGAGCAGGCTGCGGCCGGAGTCCTCCGCGCGCTGGAACGTGTCGTACTGGCGCTCGAGCGCCTCCACGACGTCGCCGACCTCGTCGTTCTCGGTGAGGTACGCCGCGATCTCCTCTTCGCGGCGCTGGGCCTCGGCGCGGAGGTCGGCGAGGTCGATCGTCAGCCGCCCGGCCAGCTCGACCTGCTCGAGCAGAGCCGCGGCGGCAGCCGGGTAGTCGAGCTGGGCGAGGTAGTGCGGCACGTGGGCCACGAAGCCCTGGGCGTCGTGTCCCCACTCCCCGAGCCGCACCTCCACGAGGGCCTGCGCCGACGACGGGACGCGAATCTCGCCGCGCCATGGACTGTCCTCGCGCACCCGGGACGGGTCATTGGCGTGGTGGGTCAGGGTGAGCGGACGTGTGTGGGGCACCGCCATCGGCACGGAGCCGAGGCTGATGACGTCGGTGACGCCGAGACGCTCGACAACGGCGCGCACGGCGCGGGCGTATGCCTCCCAGCGGTTGTCGGGCTCCGGGCCGTGCAGGAGGAGGTACGGCGAGCCGCCCGTGTCGCGGAGCAGCCGCACCACGAGTCGGGGCGCGTCGTACTGCTCGTAGTGGTCGCGGACGAACGAGATCGCGGGCCGCCGGGCGCGGTAGTCGTGGAACTGGTCGACGTCGAACGCCGCCACGATGGGCGCGTCGCCGCTGGTCTGGGCCAGGAGGTGCTCCGCGACGCTCGCGGCGGCGTTGCCGGCGTCCAGGAAGCCGTCCAGGATCTGGATCATCGGCAGGTGACCCCGGGCGTCGCCGAGCCCGGGCACCTCGTCGACGATGTGGACCAGCTTCGACATGGCGGCCTCACTCCTCGGTCTGCTCGGACGGACGGTGTCGGGGCGCTCGCCGGCGCCCGTCTCGGACCTCTGCACACGGCGCTTCCTGGGCTTCCACATGGCGTGGAGGGCAGCGCCGACGACTCCCACGATATTCCCTCCCTGCTCACCGGACGGCGCGCGAGGTTTGAGTGCCCTCCTCGTGCCGGCGCCGGGCATCCTGACGCGACGGCGATGATGTTACCGAAGGGTAGGCCGGCAGCTGGCGGCGCCGTAGGGCCGCTCGGTCAGCGCTCGACTGGCTGGTCGGGGGCGAGTGTCGCAGAGGCGTCGAGGGTGCCGAGCCGTTCGATCGTGTCGAGTGCGATCGCCTGCGGGGTGAGCCCGATCCGCTCGAGGATGGCCTCGCGCTTGGCGTGGTGCAGGAACTCCTGGGGAATGCCGTGGATGCGGACCGGCGTCGTCACCCCGGCGTCCGAGAGCGTCTGCAGCAGCACGGCGCCACAGCCGCCGATCTCTCCGTTGTCCTCGATCGACACGACGAGCGCATGCTCGCGGGCCAGGTCGACCACGGCGGGGTCGACCGGGGTGACCCAGCGCGGGTCGACCACCGTGGCGCCGATGCCCTGTGCGACGAGGCGCTCGGCGACGCCCACCGCCACGCCCGCCATCGCGCCGACCCCGACCACGAGCACGTCCTTGGTGCCGCTGCGGAAGAGCAGGTCAGCGCCGCCGGCCTTGCCGATCGCCGGGATGTCGGCCGGCGGGGCTCCCTTGGGGATGCGCAGGACCGTCGGCGCGTCGTCGACCGCGACCGCCTCGCGCAGCAGCTCCTGCACCCGCGCGCCGTCGCGGGGGGCGGCGAGTCGCAGGCCCGGGACGACCTGGAGGATCGAGAGGTCCCACATCCCGTTGTGGGAGGCGCCGTCGTTGCCGGTCACCCCGGCCCGGTCGAGCACGAAGGTCACGCCGCATTTGTGCAGTGCGACGTCCATGAGCACCTGGTCGAAGGCACGGTTCAGGAACGTCGCATAGACCGCTACCACGGGATGCAGGCCGCCCAGTGCCAGCCCGGCCGCCGAGGTCACGGCATGCTGCTCGGCGATGCCGACGTCGAAGACCCGCTCCGGGTAGGCCGCCGCGAACCGGTCGAGGCCGACGGGGTGCATCATCGCCGCCGTGATGGCGACGAGGTCGGGTCGCTCGGCCGCCAGCGCGAGGATCTCCTCGGAGAAGAAGTCCGTCCAGATCCGGCCCTTCGGGGCCGACTTGTGCGTCACGACGTCGAACGGGTCGGTCTGGTGGAGCTGGTCGACCTCATTGAGCTCAGCGGGGTCGTAGCCGAAGCCCTTGCGCGTGATCGCATGGACGATCACCGGACCGCCGAAGCCCTTCGCCTGCTTGAGCGCCTGCTCCATCGCGGACCGGTCGTGGCCGTCGACCGGGCCGACGTACTTCAGCCCGAGGTCCTCGAAGAGACCCTGAGGTGCGACCGCGTCCTTGAGTCCCTTCTTCATCGCGTGCAGGACGTCGTACGCCGCCGACCCGACGCCGGGGACGGCGTTGAGGCGGCGCTTCACCAGCTCGAGGACCTTCTCGTAGCGCGGGTTGGTCCGCAGGGAGGTGAGCGCGGTCGTGAGGCCGCCGATGGTCGGCTGGTAGGAGCGGCCGTTGTCGTTGACGACGATGACGAGGCGGCTCTCCTTCGCCACGGCGATGTTGTTGAGGGCCTCCCAGGCCATGCCGCCGGTCAGGGCGCCGTCCCCGATGACGGCGACGACGTGGCGGTCCTCGCCCCGGATGACGTAGGCCTTCGCGAGCCCGTCGGCGTAGCTCAGCGAGGTCGAGGCGTGGGAGTTCTCCACGATGTCGTGCTCCGACTCCGCCTGGCTCGGGTAGCCCGACAGTCCGCCCTCCTGGCGCAGGCCGTCGAACTGCGCAGCACGCCCGGTGAGCATCTTGTGGACATAGGCCTGGTGACCGGTGTCGAAGACCACCCGGTCGCGCGGGCTGTCGAAGACGCGGTGGATCGCGATCGTCAGCTCGACGACGCCCAGGTTGGGACCGAGATGGCCGCCGGTGCGGGCGCAGGTCGAGACCAGCAGGTCCCGAATCTGGGTGGCGAGGGCGTCCAGGTCGTCATCGCTGAGGCTCCGCAGATCACGAGGAGAGCCGATTCGTTCGAGAAGACCCATGCTCGGGAGTTTACGCATGGGCGGCTCCGATGCACGTGTCCCGGCCGTCCCCAGCGGCGTGAGGCGTCGCGGCGGTGGCGCTGGCTAGGCTCGGTCCCATGACGGACACGAAGGCGGCCAAGGTCGTCGTGGCATGCACGCTGGCACAGCTCGTCGTCGGGCCGATCACGCTGCGCGACCTGCGCCGCCGTGACGCGGCCCAGGTGCGCGGCCCGAAGCTGCTGTGGCGGCTGTGGGCGGGCTCCAACCTCTTCGGCGCCGCGACGTACTGGGCGGTCGGCCGCCGGTGACTCCGGTCAGCCGGCCAGGAAGCTGAACCGCACCTCACGCTCGGCGTTGTCGACGTTGAGGTCGACGAGACAGATGCTCTGCCAGGTGCCGAGCGCGAGACGGCCACCGAGCACCGGCACGGTGGCGTACGGCGGCACCAGGGCGGGCATCACGTGGGAGCGGCCGTGGCCGCGCGAACCGTGGCGATGCTGCCAGCGGTCGTCGGCGGGCAGCAGGTCGGCGAGCGCGGTGAGCAGGTCGGTATCGCTCCCGGCACCGGTCTCGATGATGGCGAGCCCGGCCGTGGCGTGCGGCACGAAGAGGTGCAGCAGCCCGTCGTCGTACCCACTGACGAAGTCGGCCGCGTCGTGGGTGAGGTCGAGGACGACCTCGTCGCCACCGGTGCGGTAGCTGCGCGTCGTCGACTCCATCACTCGCCTGCCAGGGCCTGCTCGACCCGCTCCACCTTCGCCGTCAGCTGACCGGTGAAGCCGGGCCGGATGTCGGCCTTGAGGACGAGGCTGACCCGGGGTGAGACGGCGGCGACCGCGTCGACCGCCTGCTTCACGACCGCCATCACCTCGTCCCACTCCCCCTCGACGTTGGTGAACATGGCGTTGGTCTCGTTGGGCAGGCCCGACTCACGGACGACGCGGATGGCGTCGGCGACGGCGCGCGACACCGAGCCGCTCGGGTCGTCGGTCGTGCCCGGAGCGATGGAGAAGGCAACCAGCATGTGACCGACCCTAGCGACACCCGGGCTACCCGCCGGTAATGTGCGCGCAGTCACGCAGACCGGCGCATGAGGGAGCGCCGGATGGGGAGGTTGTTCATGACGGAGGAAATCGGCCGCCTGGCGGCCACAATCGGCGTGCCCGAGACGCGGCTGGCGCAGCTGACTGCGTGCGACGGTGAGGAGCTGCGGCGCCTCGACGAACTGATCGACGGGGCACTGCGGGCCGAGGACGAGGCCTTCGACGCCGGGCTCGAGGCGGCACTGCGGTTCGTGCCGCGGCTGGTCCGCGGACCGGCCAAGGCGTTGCTCTTCCCGGGAGGCGCCCGTGGGTGACCTGGCCAGCCGCCTCGAGGTCGCCAAGCTCGCCCGCCAGCTCGGCGTGGACCAGGGCGGCCTCGCTTTCCTGACCGACCGCAGCCCGGCCGAGCTCAAGGACCTCCGCACGGTCGCTGCTCACGCGCTCTTCTCCCGCAACGAGGACCGAGTCACGCGGCTCGCGGCGCTGAGTCGGATGCTGCCCGTCCCGATCACCGCCAAGATCGCCGAGCACGCGCTCGGTCCGATGCTCAGCGCGCGGGTCGCGGCCGTCCTCGATCCGCGGGAGGCGGCCCGGCTCGCCGGCCGCCTCGACCCGGACTTCCTCGCTCGGCTCGCGGTCTCGCTCGACCCCGGCCGGGTCGCGCCGATCGTCCGCGGACTGCCCGACGACCTCGTCGTCGGCGTCGGCCGACGCCTGCTGCGCGCCGGGGAGCACCTTACCCTGGGCCGCTTCGTCTCCGTCGTCTCTGTCGATGTCGCACTCGCGGTCGTCGAGGGCGCCTCGGGGCACGACCTCTTGCAGGTCGCGCTCTTCACCGACGAGCCGTCCTCGCTCGAGGCGATCGTCCGCCGGCTGCCCGACGACCTGCTCGGGGAGATCATCCGCGCCGCCGACGCCGATGGCGCGTACGACGCCGCCGTGGGCCTGCTCCTCTCGCTCAGCCCGGAGAGCTGCGCCCGCCTGGTCGCCCAGGTAGGCATCGTGTCGGCGGGCGCTCGGGAGGCCATCGTCGAGGCGGTTGCCGAGCACGACGTGTGGCCGGCGGTCCTGCCCGCCCTCCATGTCGTGGATGCCCCGGTGCTCGCCGCGCTGGTCAACGTGCCCTCGACCCTCGATGTCGCGGCGGTCGACCGGGTCGTCGAGCACGCCCGCGAGCTCGACCTCGCGCCGGTGCTCGTCCAGCTGGTGCTCGGCTTCGACGACGACCACCTGGACGTCCTCCGGGAGTCCGATCGCCTCCGCGACCCGGCCCTGCAGGAGTGGCTGATCACGCACGCCGGCGTCTCCGGCCGCCTCGTGATCCCGGTGCTCGAGTCGCTCGGGCTGCGCTGACTCCGGCGCCCGCCAAAGCCAGCGGCCCGCTCCTCTTGCGAGGAGCGGGCCGCCGTCGTACGCCGGGCTCGGATCAGCCCTTGAGCAGGTTGCGCAGGACGTACTGCATGATGCCGCCGTTGCGGTAGTAGTTCGCCTCACCGGGGGTGTCGATGCGGACGACCGCGTCGAACTCCACACCCGAGTCGGTGGTGACCTTGACCGTCTTCGGCGTGGTGCCGTCGTTGAGGGCGGTGATGCCGGAGATGGAGAACGTCTCCTCGCCGGTCAGGCCGAGCGACTCGGCGGTCTTGCCCTCGGGGAACTGCAGCGGGATGACGCCCATGCCGATGAGGTTGGAGCGGTGGATGCGCTCGTAGCTCTCGGCGATGACCGCCTTGACGCCCAGCAGCGAGGTGCCCTTGGCCGCCCAGTCGCGCGAGGAGCCGGAGCCGTACTCCTTGCCCGCCAGGACGACGAGCGGGATGCCCTTCTCCTGGTAGTTGACCGAGGCGTCGAACACCGTGGTCACCGGAGCGTCGCCGGCGTTCTCCGCGGCGGTGAAGTCGCGGGTGAAGCCACCCTCGGTCCCGGGGGCGATCTGGTTGCGCAGGCGGATGTTGGCGAAGGTGCCGCGGATCATGACCTCGTGGTTGCCTCGGCGCGAGCCGTAGGAGTTGAAGTCACGCTGCTCGACGCCGTGCTCGAGGAGGTACTTGCCCGCGGGCGAGTCCTTCTTGATGGCACCGGCCGGGCTGATGTGGTCGGTGGTCACCGAGTCGCCGAGCTTGAGGAGCACGCGCGCGCCCTCGATGTCGGTGACCGGCGCCGGGCTCTCCGGCATGCCCTCGAAGTAGGGCGCCTTGCGGACGTACGTCGACGCGTCGTCCCACGCGAAGGTGTCACCCTCGGGCGTCGGGAGCGACTGCCAGTTCTCGTCGCCGGCGAAGACGTCGGCGTAGTCCTTGGAGAACATCTCGGAGGTGATCGCCCCGGCGATCGTGGCCTCGACGTCGGCCGGGCTCGGCCAGATGTCCTTGAGGAAGACGTCGTTGCCGTCGGTGTCCTTGCCGAGCGGGTCGTTGAACAGGTCGACGTCCATCGAGCCGGCCAGGGCGTAGGCGACGACGAGCGGCGGCGACGCGAGGTAGTTCATCTTGATGTCGGGGTTGATCCGGCCCTCGAAGTTGCGGTTGCCGGAGAGGACCGAGACGACCGCGAGGTCCTTCTCGTTGACCGCGGCCGACACCTCGGGGATGAGCGGGCCGGAGTTGCCGATGCAGGTGGTGCAGCCGTAGCCGACGAGGTTGAAGCCGAGCTTGTCGAGGTACGGCGTGAGGCCGGCCTTCTCGTAGTAGTCGGAGACGACCTTCGAACCCGGCGCGAGGGTGGTCTTGACCCACGGCTTGCGCTGAAGGCCCTTCTCGACGGCGTTCTTGGCAAGCAGCGCCGCGCCGATCATGACCGACGGGTTGGAGGTGTTGGTGCACGAGGTGATCGCGGCGATCGTGACGGCGCCGTGGTCGAGGGTGAACTTCGTCCCGTCCTCGAGGGTGACCTCGATCGGGTCGGAGGCGCGGCCGCCGTCCTTCGGCGCAGCCGAGAGGTGGTCGCTCGGAGCGGGCGAGCCGTTGCCGCCGGAGTACGACGGGGCGTCACTGGCCGGGAAGGACTCGGCCGAGGCCTCGTCGTACCCCTCCTCCGGGCCGTTCTCGCCCGCGTAGTCGACCAGCGCGCCGCGGAAGGCCGGCTTGGCGTCGGTGACCTGGATGCGGTCCTGCGGGCGCTTCGGGCCGGCGATCGACGGCACGACCGTCGCGAGGTCGAGCTCGAGCTTCTCGGAGTAGCGCGGCTCGGCGTCGGGGTCGTGCCAGAGGCCCTGCTCCTTGGCGTAGGCCTCGACCAGCTTGAGCTGCTCCTCGGAGCGGCCGGTGAGCTTGAGGTAGCTGACCGTCTCGGCGTCGATCGGGAAGACCGCGATCGTCGAGCCGAACTCGGGCGACATGTTGCCGATGGTGGCGCGGTTGGCCAGCGGCAGCGCGGAGACACCGGCGCCGTAGAACTCGACGAACTTGCCGACCACGCCGTGCTTGCGGAGCATCTCGGTGATCGTGAGGACGAGGTCGGTCGCGGTGGAGCCCTCCGGCAGGTCGCCGTGGAGCTTGAAGCCGACGACGCGCGGGATGAGCATCGAGACCGGCTGGCCGAGCATCGCGGCCTCGGCCTCGATGCCGCCCACGCCCCAGCCGACGACGCCGAGGCCGTTGACCATCGTGGTGTGGGAGTCGGTGCCGACGAGGGTGTCGGGGTAGGCCTGGAGCTCGCCGTCGACCTCACGGGTGAAGATCGTGCGGGCAAGGTGCTCGATGTTGACCTGGTGCACGATGCCGGTGCCGGGCGGGACGACCTTGAAGTCGTCGAAGGCACCCTGGCCCCAGCGCAGGAACTGGTAGCGCTCGCGGTTGCGCTCGTACTCGATCTCGACGTTGCGCTGGAACGCCTCAGGGGTGCCGAAGACGTCGGCGATGACCGAGTGGTCGATGACCATCTCGGCCGGGGCGAGCGGGTTGATCTTCGACGGGTCGCCGCCGAGGTCGGCCATCGCCTCACGCATCGTGGCGAGGTCGACCACGCACGGAACGCCGGTGAAGTCCTGCATCACGACGCGCGCCGGGGTGAACTGGATCTCCTTGTCGGGCTGGGCGGTCTCGTCCCAGCCGGCAAGGGCCTTGATGTCGTCGGCGGTGATGTCGGCGCCGTCCTCGGTGCGCAGGAGGTTCTCCAGCAGCACCTTCAGGCTGTAGGGCAGCGACGCGACGTCCAGCCCCTCGCCCTGCACCGCGTCGAGGCGGAAGATCTCGTAGGACTTGCCGTCCACGTCCAGGGTGCTCTTGGCACCAAAGCTGTCCTGACTGGCCAACGCGTTCATCTCCTTGCTCGCGCATGTGGTGACGTTCAGTCTCAGGCCCATCCTGCCGCGCTCTTCCGCGGCCCGGAAACCAAGGTCTGCCTAAGTTCCGGTGTTGGTCGCCTGGATGTCTCTTGATGTCAAGATACACGATATCGAGCGGAAACCGGAGACCTCGCCGCCCGCGCGTCACCGGTCGGGAGTGGCGGCCTCGTCCGGACGCAGCAGCGCGACACATTCGACGTGGTGCGTCATCGGGAACAGGTCGAACGCGCGCAGCTGCGCCAACCGGTAGCCGTGCTCGGCGAAGATCGCCACGTCACGGGCCAGCGCTGCCGGGTCGCAGGCCACGTAGGCGACGGCTCGCGGCGTACGCGCCGTGACGGCCTCGACGACGGCACGCCTCGCGCCCTCCCGCGGCGGGTCGAGCACGACCAGGTCGAAGGCCTCGTCGTACGACGCCCCGAGGACCGTCGCGACGTCCCCGGCAGTGACCTCGGCCGACGGCACGTTGCGCGCCGAGAGGGCGGAGGCCGTCCGGTCTCCCTCGACCGCGACCACACGCGCGGCGGGTCCCACGCGGTCGGCGAGGAACGCCGCGAAGAGGCCGACGCCGGCGTACAGGTCGAGCACCGACTCCCCCGGCCGCGGCGCGAGCTGGTCGAGGACGGTCTCGACCAGGACCCGGGGTCCGCCCGGGTGGACCTGCCAGAAGCCGTCGGCGGCGACCTCGAACTCGTGAGCCGCCTCGCCGGCCTCGACGCGCTCGACCACGGTGCCCGGCGCCGGCTCCCGGGCGTCGCGGCGCGCGATCAGGCAGTCCTCGACCGGGACCACCTCGTGGGAGCGGTACTTCCGCATCCCCCGTCCCTGCGGCAGCGCGACATAGCGCTGCCGCGTGCGCCAGCGCAGACCACGGTGGGTGTCGGCGTCCCCGGGCACGGGCTCCACCACGACGTCGAGCTCGAGACCGGCCAGCCGGGAGAGCTGCTCGCGGACGACGGCGGCCTTGAGCTCGCGCTGCGTCGGCAGCGCCACGTGCTGGAGGTCGCAGCCCCCGCACAGTCCCGGGCCGGCGTACGGGCAGGGTGGGACGACCCGGTCGGGCGAGGCCTCGACGATCTCGACGGCGTCGCCGCGCCAGAAGCGGTCGCCCTCGGTGCCCTCCGTGATCTCCACGACGACGCGCTCGCCGGGCAGCGCGTGGCGCACGAAGACCACCCGGGACGCCGTGGTGCCGTCGGTCGACGTCACCGGCACGCGTACGACGACGTGGCCGCCGTGCGCGATGGGCCCGGCCGTGGCGGCGTACCGCTGTCCGACGACGGACCTGCCGCGCGGCTCACGACGCCGAGCGTCGCCGCGCCGCTGACCCGACCCCCGCCGGGGCGTGCGACGGCTCATCGGCCGGTCTGGTTGCCGCGGTAGCGCCCGGCGCCGCGGATCGTGCCCGGCGCGACCCAGTACTCGTCGCGCAGCTCCCGCCGGCGCTGCTCCGAGGAGTGCAGCTGATAGGGCACCGAGATCACCATGACACCGGGGGTGAACAGCAGACGCCCCTTGAGACGCAGGGCGGTCTGGTTGTGGAGCAGCTGCTCCCACCAGCGGCCGACGACGTACTCGGGGATGTAGACGGCGACGACGCCGCGCGGGTTGGCCTTCCGGATGGCGCTGGCGTACTCGACCACCGGACGGACCAGCTCACGATAGGGCGAGTGGAGCACCTTGAGCGGCATCGGGATGTTGCGCTCGTCCCACTCCTCCAGGAGCCGCGCCGTCGACTCGTCGTCGATCGAGACCGTGACCGCCTCGAGGGCGTTGGGCCGCGACGCCTGGGCGAAGGCGAGCGCGCGCAGCGTCGGCTTGTGGAGCTTGCTCACGAGCACGATCGCGTGGACCCGCGTCGGCATGACCGAGTCCTCCTGCTCCGCAGCGAGCTCGGCCTCGACGTTGTCGTAGTGGCGCCGGATCCCCCGCATGACCAGATAGAAGAAGATCATCGCGAGGATCGTGATCCAGGCGCCGGCGAGGAACTTCGTGATCAGCACGACGACCAGGACGACCGCCGTGAACGTCAGACCGATCCCATTGATGACCCGCGAACGCATCATCCGGCGGCGCACGACGGGGTCGCGCTGGGTCTGCAGCTCGCGGGTCCAGTGCCGGATCATGCCCAGTTGGCTGAGGTTGAACGAGACGAAGACGCCGACGATGTAGAGCTGGATCAGCCGGGTCGTCTGCGCGTCGAAGGCCAGGATCAGGATGATCGCCATGATGGCGATGAAGAGGATGCCGTTGCTGTAGGCCAGGCGGTCGCCGCGCGAGCCCAGCGCGCGGGGGGCGAACCCGTCGCGGGCCAGGATCGAGCCGAGCACGGGGAAGCCGTTGAACGCGGTGTTGGCCGCGAGCACGAGGATGACCCCGGTGACGGCGACGACGAAGTAGAAGCCCGGCGGGAAGTCGTTGAAGACCGCCTTCGCGACCTGCGCGATGACGGCGTTCTGGGTGTGGTCGTCGCCGAGCGGCTTGCCGTCCAGGAGCAGGCGGTGCTGGGAGTTGGGGTCGACGAACCGCAGCCCCATCTGCTTGGCGAGAACGATGATGCTCACCATCATCGAGATGGCGATGAGACCGAGCATGAGCAGCGTCGTCGCGGCGTTGCGCGACTTCGGCCGCCGGAACGCCGGCACGCCGTTGCTGATGGCCTCGACACCGGTCAGCGCCGCACACCCCGACGAGAACGCCCGCGCGAGCAGGAACAGCAGCGCCATCGTGCCGAGCGGCGACTCCATGCCGGGCGCGGGGACGATGTCGAACTTCGCGCTCTCGACGTGCGGCAGCGAGCCGCCCGCGAGCCGCACGAACCCGTAGAGCGCCGTCCCCAGGATCGCGAGCATGAAGCAGTACGTCGGCACCGCGAACGCCGTCCCGGCCTCCCGGATGCCGCGCAGGTTGATCGCGGTCAGGATGAGCACCAGGGCGACCGCGAGCGCGACCTCGTGCCCCTGCAGGGCAGGGATCGCCGCGGCGGCGTAGTTGGCTCCCGAGGAGATCGACACCGCCACCGTGAGCATGTAGTCGACGAGCAGGGCGCTGGCCACCGTCGTACCCGCGGCGCGGCCGAGGTTGACGGTCGCGACCTCGTAGTCGCCGCCCCCGGACGGATAGGCGTGCACGGTCTGGCGGTACGACGCGATCACTGCGGCCATCACGACCGCGACGGCGATCGCGATCTTCCAGGACCAGACGTACGCCGACGCGCCCGCCAGCGACAGCATGATGAACACCTCGTCCGGCGCGTAGGCCACCGAGGAGAGCGCGTCGCTGGCGAAGACGGGCAGCGCGATGCGCTTGGGCAGCAGGGTCTCCCCGAGCTGCGAACTGCGGAGCTTGCGCCCGAGAAGGATCCGCTTGGAGACATCGCCCACACCCACGAGCGCACAGGCTACGGCAACACGGCCCCGAACTCGCCAGTGGCGAGCTCGGGGCCGTGTTGGGCGGAACGATCACTTCCAGACGATCGGCTTCCCGTCGAACTGGTCGTAGGGCGAGTCAGGCCGGGTGTACTCGGCACCCACGACCTTCGTGCCCTGCCCGGCAAGGTAGGGCACACAGATCTTCATCGACGCGCCCGGGCCGAAGTCGTCCTCGAAGTCGGACGCCGTGCATCGGTCCCAGCCGTAGGCGATGATCGGCGCCGCCGTGCTGCCGTCGGGCAGCAGACCCTCGAAGTCGGAGGAGCCGAGCGTGTAGTACTTCAGCGAGTGAGAGCCGGCACCGCCGGTCACGGTGTAGTGGAGGTACCACGGCACCTGGCCCGCGACCTGGTCACCGAGCTGAAGGGACTTGAGGTCCGCGGGCTTGCCCTTCTCGATCGAGTCGAGACGGAGCTTGATGATGCCGTGGGCTCCCTTGGTGCCGGCGTCCATCTGGACCGTCGCGGTGCCCCCGATCTTCAGGTGCGTGCCCGGCGCGGTCACACCCGCGGGCAGATCCGTCGGCGTGTCGCTGGGTTCGTCGCTGGGCTCGTCACTGGGCTCGTCACTGGGCTCGTCGGACGCGACGTCGGTCGGTTCGTCGCTGGGACTGTCGGAGGGCGTGTCACTGGGGACGTCGGACGGCTCTGTCGAGGTCGAGACCGACGGCGGGCTGAAGACGTTGGCCTTGCCGCTGTCGGAGTCGGACGATCCGCCGCAGGCGGCGAGTCCCAGCGTGAGCGGGACGAGGACGGCGGGGACCAGGAGGAGTCGGGTTCTACGCATGACCGCGTCCTCCCCCACCGCGGGCCGGGGCAAACCTCGGGCGTGCGGTGGTCTCGACCGGTCCGGCCGGCGACAGGGCAGTACGCCGAACCCGCCGCTGCGGCTACGGTAGCGGCGTGCACGTTGTGATCATGGGGTGCGGCCGCGTCGGCTCGACGCTCGCCCGGAGCCTCGAGGACCGGAACCACACGGTCTCCGTCATCGACCAGGACCCGGACGCGTTCCGCCGGCTCGGCCCCGCCTTCAACGGCGACAAGATCGCCGGGATGGGATTCGACCAGGAGGTCCTCGAGAAGGCGGGGATCCGTCGGGCCGACGCCTTCGCCGCGGTCTCGAGCGGTGACAACTCCAACATCATCGCGGCTCGCGTCGCGCGGGAGACGTTCGGCATCCAGCAGGTCGTCGCCCGGATCTACGACCCCGGCCGGGCCGAGGTCTACCAGCGTCTCGGGATCACCACCGTCGCGACCGTGAAGTGGACCGCTGACCAGGTGCTGCGCCGGCTGCTCCCGGCGGGCGCGGAGCCCGACTTCCGCGACATGTCCGGCACCATCCGGGTCGACCAGGTGCCGGTCCCCGAACGGTGGATCGGCCAGCGCACCATCCACTTCCAAGAGCAGTCCCGCTCCCGCATCGCCTGGATCGATCGGCTCGGGGAGGGCGTGCTGCCCACCCGCGAGAGCGTCATCCAGGAGGGCGATGTCCTTCACCTCGTCATGCGCGAGGAGAACGCCGCCCACGCCTACCAGGTTCTCAAGCACGGCCCCGAGGAGCGCTGACCACCCATGCGAGTCGCCATCGCCGGAGCCGGTGCCGTCGGTCGTTCCATCGCCCGCGAGCTCATCGCCAACGGCCACGAGATCCTGCTCATCGACAAGAACCCCGAGTCCATCAAGCCCGAACGCGTCCCCGACGCCGAGTGGCTCCTCGCCGACGCCTGCGAGCTCTCCTCGCTCGAGGAGGCCCGTCTCGACCGCTGTGACGTCGTCATCGCCGCCACCGGCGACGACAAGGTCAACCTGGTCACCTCGCTGCTGGCGAAGACCGAGTTCGGCGTGCCGCGCACGGTGGGGCGGGTCAACCACCCCAACAACGAGTGGCTCTTCACCGAGGCCTGGGGTGTGGACGTCAACGTCTCGACCCCGCGGATCATGTCGGCGCTGGTCGAGGAGGCGGTCACGGTCGGCGACCTCGTCCGGCTCTTCACCTTCCGGCAGGGCAACGCCAACCTGGTCGAGCTCACCCTGCCCGCCGACTCGCCGTACGTCGGCCGGCCCGCCGGTCTCATCCCGCTGCCGGAGAACTGCGCGCTCGTCACGATCCTGCGTGACGGCCAGGTCTACGTCCCCGACCCGGAGCAGCCGGTCGAGCAGGGTGACGAGCTGCTGCTCGTCGTCCCGGCCGCCAACGAGGACGAGCTCGCCGCCCTGCTGGCGCCCAGCCGACGACGGGGCGAGGGCTGACGCTCCGCGCCGGGCCGCGCCCGCTGCCGCGGCGGCGTCAGCGGTCCGACGCGGGCTGAGGCTCGATCGGGGTGTGGTTGCGCGCCAGCAGCCAGACGATCGCGCCCCACGAGGCGATGCGGAGCGCCCAGCCCAGGCCGGTCCGCAGGATGCCGAGCAGGAGGACGGCCGTGTCCTTGTCGAGCGTGCCGCCATAGGCCAGCAGCAGCACGGGGCCCTGCAGGAGCACGCCGACCGCACCCGGGGCGAGGAAGAGCCAGGTCAGCCGGGTGCAGAGCCGGACGACCTGCTTGTCGGAGTGCCACCCCGTGGGATCGCCCGTGACACTGCCGACCATGAAGCCGATAAGAGGCCACCCGGTGAGGCAGGTCGTCACCATGACGATCGTGTAGGCCCCGGTGATGATGACGCCCGGGACGAAGTAGGCGAGCGCCTGGTCCTGCTCGCTCCCGCCCATGCTGCCGGCGAGCCGCACCACGAGGTAGCCGATGAGGATCCCGAAGATGGCGTTGCCGACGTACTGCAGCGTCGAGCGCTGGACCAGCCGTAGCACGAGCGCCACCCCGGCCACCGCGGCGCCGGCGACGAGGGAGGACCGGAGGTCCTTGGTGACGAGCCAGGTGAGCGTGAAGGCGATGCCCGGCACCGCGGCCTCGAGCATGCCGCGCCGACCGCCCAGGGACTGCGCCATCCGGCGGCGTACGACGGCCTCGACCGTGTCCACGGTCGGCGCCTCGTGAGGGGTCGGCGCTTCGGTGCCGGGCCCGGAGTGATGGGCCAGCTCGCGAGGCGGCTCCCGGTCGGGCTGCGGCATGGCGTGGAGGGGGTTGGACTCGGTCACAGGTCACTCACTCGCGGGGTCCGGGATCAGCTCGTAGCGGGGGTTGTAGATCACACGGGTGTCGTCGTGGAGCCCGATCCGGCCCGCGACCTGCAGTGAGCGGCCCGGCGTGATCCCGGCGATCCGGCGCCGGCCGAGCCACACGACCGTGACCGTTCCGGAGCCGTCGAAGAGCTCCGCCTCGAGCGCCGGGACGCCGCCGCGCGGACGCAGCGTGACGGTGCGGAGGGTGCCGCGGAGCCGCACCGGCTCGCGGTCGGGCGCGTCCGCGATCCTGACCACGTCCTTGGTGGCGTAGGCGACGCGGAGGTCGCGGGCCTCCTGGGTCGCGCTGCTGGCCCAGGCGCTGAGACTGCGGCGCAGGCGGCCCTTGCTCATCTCACCGGCTCCTGATCATCCTGGGTCATTCCTCGACGCGGCGCGCGTTGGCGGGGAGCACCACGTCGAGGGCCTCGCCCTTGGGCTTGGCCTCCTTGCCGCGCCGGACGACGACCGAGGCCAGGATCTGCTCCCACTCACCGGCCTCGTCGACCTCGACGGCCGGACGACCGAGGAGGGTGGCGCGCAGCATCCAACGCGGACCGTTGACACCGATGATGCGCGAGGGCTGCACCCCGGCCTGGCCATCGGGGAGCTCGACCTGCATCTGGCAGAGCAGCTCCGGACCCCAGGGCCCCTCCCGATCGGACGTCACGCCGCCACGCTGGGCGACGTCGGCACGGAGCATGGGCAGCGCCTCGGACCAGAGGTCACCGTTGCGCGGCGCGGCGAACGCCCGGAGCTCGAGCGCGCCGTCCTCCGCGGCGAGCAGCACGGACGCGATCGCGCCCGTCGCCTCGTCCACTTGCAGGCGCAGCTCCTTGCCGGGAGCGGGCGCGACGAGCAGCGACCCGAGGTCGACCCAGTCGTCGTCGACGAGGGCCTCAGGCGCCTCCTCGGCGTCGTACGGGCCCGCGGGGACCACCTCGTCGGCGGTCTCCGGCGCGGCGGCCTCCGGGGCCTCGGTGGCCTTCGTGGACTTGCGTCGGAACATCGATGCTCTCTCGTGGGCTCGTCGGACGGGATGGTGATCGGGACGCTGGCACAGCCGGTGACCGTCGTGGTCAACCGCGGGAGAATCCTCCCGTAGAACCGTATCCCCCGGCGCCTCGGACGGACTCGGGCAGTGCCTCGACCTCGACGAACCGGGCACGCTCCACCCGCTGGATCACGAGCTGGGCGATGCGGTCACCCCGGCGGAGCCGGATCGTGTCGGCGGGGTCGAGATTGATGAGCAGCACCTTGATCTCGCCGCGGTAGCCCGCGTCGACCGTCCCCGGCGTGTTGACGATCGAGAGCCCGTGGCGCGCGGCGAGCCCCGAGCGCGGGTGAACGAGCGCGACGAACCCCTCCGGGAGCGCGATCGCCACGCCGGTCGGGACCAGGCACCGCTCCCCCGGCGCGAGCGTGACGTCGACGGCGGTCAGCAGGTCGGCGCCCGCGTCGCCCGGGTGGGCGTAGGCCGGGGGCGGCAGCTCGGCATCGAGGCGCAGCAGAGCGATCTCCAGGGCGTGGGAGGAGTCGGTCCGGGCATGGGTGCGCGCGTCGGTCTGGGCCACTGCGGGACCCTATCGCGCGGCGCCGACAGCGGGATGAAAAACTCTCCGCCGTGAGCACCCCCGCGTACGACGAGCGCCTCCACGTGCCGCTGCGCTGGTGGGTGCAGGGCGTCATGTTCCTGGCGACGGTGTGGATCGCCGTGATCCTGTGGGTGCCCGAGGGTTTGGCCTGGGGCATCACCGCCGCGCTGGTCGCGCTCTTCGTGACCGCGATGCTGGCCTACGGCTCGCCGCGGATCACCGTCGTCGACGGTGTCCTGCACGCCGGTCGGGCCCGCATCGAGGCGGCGTACGTCGGCGCCGCGGAGCCGCTCGACGCCGAGGCCGCCCGACGGGTGGCCGGCCGCGAGGCCGACGCGCGGGCGTTCCTGCTGCTCCGGCCCTACCTCAAGCGCGCCGTCAAGGTCGAGATCACCGACCCGGCCGACCCGGCGCCGTACTGGCTCCTCGCCACGCGCCACCCACGCAGCCTGGCCGACGCGATCGCCGGGCTCGCCGGCCGGCCGGCGGACTCGTCGCACTGAGGCCGACGCCGTCCCGCCGGGCCGGCGACCCACGTTCGTCAGCACGGCGAGCCTGACACCGCCCTCCTCGGCTCGGGACCCTTATAGGGTGGAGCCATGTCGAAGGATGCGAAGGGCTCGAAGATCTGGGCTGTCCTCTCGCTGGTCTCGGCGCTGGGCGCGGCCTCCGTGGCCCGCAAGGCGCTCGACACCGGCTGGAAGGCTGCGACCGGTCGCAAGCCCCCTCAGAACCCGGCCGATCCCGACGTGCAGGTCTGGGAGGCCGTCGCCTGGGCGACCGTCACCGGCGCCACGGTCGCCCTCGCCCGCATGTTCGCGCAGCGCCGCGCGGCCACCTACTACGTCAAGTCGACCGGCCACCTGCCCAAGCAGCTGGAGAAGGACGACAAGTAGTCCCAGGAGTGCATGAGGCCGCACGGACCGACGGTCCGTGCGGCCTTTCGCACGTGTCGCGTTCGCTGCCCGACCCGGGATGCGCCCTCACCCGCCGGCGCCCACTCGGGGCTACTGCGCTCACGCGCAGTCGAAGCAGATCATCCTCTTCGCGTCCGCCAGCTGGCTGCGGTGGTGGACGAGGAAGCAGCTCATGCAGGTGAACTCGTCCTCCTGCTTCGGCTTGACCTCCACCGCGAGCTCCTCGTGGGAGAGGTCGGCGCCCGGGAGCTCGAAGGACTCCGCGGCCTCGGCCTCGTCCTCGTCGACCTTGCCCGAGTTCTTGTCGTGACGCCGGGCCTTGAGCTCCTCGATGCTCTCCTCGGACTGGTCCTCTTCGTTCTTACGCGGTGCGTCGTAGTCCGTCGCCATGCGCCACTCCCCTTTTCGCTCATCATCCCCCGCGACCCCCGAGGGTCACGGCACGGGCCGAGATTGTGCACCATCGGCACTCGTTTCGCACACCAGATCGGCAATGCGACGCGTGAACGTCTGGTGACCGGACGCTATTCCCCCTTTTCGGGGTAAATATGAGTGGGGCCGACCACGATGCGGACGGTGTGCGTGACAGCCGTCCCACGCTCACGCCGGCGGCGTGTCACGGGGCGCTCCTGGCGCGAAGAGGCCGGCGTCGACGGCCGCCGCCCGCAGCTCCTCGAAGCCGTGCTCCGGGGCGCAGACGACGAGTCGGGTCCCGCTCGCGCCGGTGGTCACCTCCCAGCGCGCACCGGCCCCTTCGGCGATCAGGCAGGCGGCCGCGTGGTCCCACGCGTGCAGCCCCTCCTCGACGTAGCCGTCGACGGTGCCGTCGGCGACGCTGCACAGGTCGAGCGCGGCCGCGCCGATCCGGCGGACGTCCCGGATCCGCGGCAGCAGGCGCACCATCGCCCGTGCCTGCAGCTCGCGCAGGCGGGCGTCGTAGGAGAATCCCGTGGCGATGAGCCGCTGGGCGAGCTCGGCCGGCGGGCGTACGCCGAGCGGCGCACCGTCCTTGGTCGACTCGACGCTCCCATCGGGGCGGACATGGGCGGCGTACTCGACGTCATGGGGTACGTCGACGACGACCCCGGCGACGACCCGACCGCCCACCTCCGCGGCGATCGAGACCGCGTAGCGCGGGATGCCGTAGAGGAAGTTGACGGTCCCGTCGATCGGGTCGACGACCCACCGGACCTCCGCGGCGTCGACGCCCGAGCCGGCGCGCTCGCCACCCTCCTCACCGAGGAACGCGTCGCCGGGCCGGACGGCCAGGATCCGCTGCCGGATCAGCGCCTCGGTAGCGCGGTCGGCCTCCGTGACGACATCGGTCGGACTGGACTTCGTCGCCGCGACGGAGACGACGCCGGCGGCGCGCTCGCGCACCAGCGCGGCGGCCTCGCGTGCCACCTCGCGTGCGAGACCGAGGAGCGTCACGGGCGACGCCGCTGACGGGATCACTGGGCCGCGTCCGCGCGCTGGGGTGAGTCCTCGCCCGCGAGGGTCGGCTTGTCGGCCCTCGCGTTGAAGCAGCAGCCGGCCGGACACCGGTCCCAGAGCGCGCCGAACTCACCGACGCTGTTGCGTGTGACCTCCTCGCCGCGCTCGACGGCGGCGCGCTCGAGGACGAGGTCCCGCACCGCGGCGACGAACCGCGGGTCGTCGCCGGCAGTGGCGCTGCGTCGTGCCTGCATCCCGAGCCGCTCGCAGGTCGCGAGCGCCTCGGTGTCGAGGTCGTAGATGACCTCCATGTGGTCGGAGACGAAGCCGACCGGACAGAGCACGACGGCAGTCGTGCCGCGCGCGTGCAGCTCCTCCAGGTGATCGTTGACGTCCGGCTCGAGCCACGGGATGTGCGCGGCGCCCGAGCGGCTGCAGTAGACGAGGTCCCAGTCGTGCGCCACACCCGTCTCGGTCGCCACGCGGTCCGCGACCACACGGGAGACGTCGAGGTGCTGGGCGACGTAGGCCCCGCCCGCGCCGGGACGGCCGCTGGCGTCGTTCATGACCGTCGGGATCGAGTGGGTCACGAAGACGATCCGCGCGGCCGCGCGCTGGTCCTCCGGCAGATCGGCGAGCGCCGAGAGCACTCCGTCGACCACCGGCTCGATGAAGCCGGGGTGGTTGAAGTAGTGCCGCAGCTTGTCGAGCACGGGTGCGGCGCTCACGTTCCCGTCGCCGACCGCCTCGGCGGCGTCGAAGAGGTTCTCGCGGTACTGCCGGCAGGAGGAGTAGGAGGCGTACGCGCTGGTGGTGAAGACCGCCGCTCGGCGTACACCGTCCGCCTTCATCTGCGCCAGCGTGTCGGTGAGGTAGGGGTCCCAGTTGCGGTTGCCCCAGTAGACCGGAAGGTCGACCCCGGCCTCCTTCAGGTCGGCCCGCAGGGCCGCCAGGAAGGCCCGGTTCTGGTCGTTGATCGGCGACTTCCCGCCGAAGCCGAAGTAGTGCTGTCCCACCTCGACCAGGCGCTCTCGCGGGATGCCGCGGCCACGGGTGACGTTCTCCAGGAAGGGGACGACGTCCTCGGGCTTCTCGGGGCCCCCGAAGGAGAGGAGGAGCAGTGCGTCGTACGGCGAGACGTCCGTGCCGGTGGTCGGGGCGGTCGAGGGATCACTCACGCGTCCATCGTATTTCAGCGTCCTCGTGCCTGCGTCCCGGGGCACGCGCGACCGGCTACTCCACGACCGAGGAGTAGGCCACGACCCCACGCTTGAGCCGGTCGACGACGTCGCGCGCCGTCTTCCGCAGGGGTGCGTCGCCGGCCGCGTCGGCGACCTGGCCGGCCAGGTCGACCAGCTGCTTCATCCAGCGCACGAAGTCACCGGCCGCGAGCTCCACCATGCCGAGGACGTCGTCGAGCTCGTCGCCTTCCGCCCAGCGGTAGGCCGCCCAGGCGAAGCCGAGGTCGGGCTGGCGGAGGAAGTCGAGCCGGTGTTCGCGCTCGAGCGCGTCCAGGTCAGCCCAGATCCGCACCATCTCGCCGATGACGTCGCGGATCCGGCCGCCGGGCACGCGCGGCGGCGAGGCGTCGTCGGCCCGCCGCGCCTCGAAGACCAGCGTTGAGAGCGCCGCGGCCAGCTCGCTCGGCGTCAGGTCGTCCCACAGGCCCGCGCGGAGCGCCTCGGCGGCAACAAGGTCCATCTCGGAGTAGAGCCGCATGAGGTGACGGCCCTGGTCGGTCACCTTCTCGTCACCACGGTCGCCGGCGAGGTAGCCGAGCGCCGTGAGCACCTCGCAGACCCGGTCGAACTGGCGCGCGACGGTGTTGGTCCGCGACTCCACGCGCCGCTTCAAAGTGGCGGTGTCGCGCTCGAGCCGGAAGTACCTCTCCGCCCACCGGGCGTGGTCCTCGCGGTCGGGACAGCCGTGGCAGGGGTGTGCCTTGAGCCTGCGGCGGAGCTCCGCGATCTCGGCATCGACCGCGCTCAGCCGCTGACCGCCGCGGCCGCCACGCCCCTCGTAGGGGACCGGGCGAAGGTCGCGGGTGCGCTCACGCAGGTGGGCGGCGAGGTCGCGCCGCATCTGCGGGTTGCGGCCGTTGAACGACTTCGGCACCCGCAGCCTGGTCTGCGCCGCCACCGGCTGGTTGAAGTCGACCAGCGCGAGACGACGCGCCTGCCGGTCGAGGGTCACGACGTAGGGGCGGGGGGTCTCCGGGTCGTGTCCGGGGTCGATGACGACGGCGTAGCCGGCGAACTTCCCGGTCGGGACGTCGATGACGTCGCCGGGCCGCAGACGGCCGAGCGACTCGACGATCTCCTCGCGCCGGTCGGCGCGGCGCTCGCGCGAGGCGTTCTTCTCGACGTCGCTGATGCGACGACGCAGCGCGGCGTACTCCATGAAGTCGCCCTTGTCGCAGGTCGCCGCCTCCTTGTAGCCCTCGAGCGCGTCCTCGGCCTTGCGGACCTGCCGTGCGAGCCCCACCACGGCCTTGTCGGCCTGGAACTGCGCGAACGACTGCTCCAGCAGCTCGCGCGAACGCGGCCGACCGAACTGGTGGACCAGGTTGACCGCCATGTTGTACGACGGCCGGAAGCTGCTCCGCAGCGGGTAGGTGCGGGTGGAGGCGAGTCCGGCGAGCTCGCGCGGGTTCATCCCGGGCTGCCAGAGCACGACCCCGTGTCCCTCGACGTCGAGGCCGCGGCGGCCGGCGCGGCCGACGAGCTGGGTGTACTCCCCCGGCGAGAGGTCGGCGTGGGTCTCGCCGTTCCACTTCGTCAGCTTCTCGATGACCACCGTGCGGGCCGGCATGTTGATGCCCAGGGCGAGCGTCTCGGTGGCGAAGACGGCCTTGATCAGGCCGCGCACGAAGAGCTCCTCGACCACCTGCTTGAAGGCGGGCAGCATGCCGGCGTGGTGGGCGGCGACGCCGCGGGTGAGTCCGTCGAGGAAGTCGTGGTAGCCCAGGACGTGCCGGTCCTCGGCAGGCAGGTCGGCGCAGGCCTCCTCGACGTAGTCGTAGATCGTGTCCCGCTCCGCCGGGGTGGTGAGCCGGATGTTGGCGGCAAGACACTGGGCGACGGCGGCGTCGCAGCCGACCCGGCTGAAGACGAAGACGATCGCGGGCAGCAGACCGTCCCGCTCGAGCGCGGTGATGACCTCGGTGCGGCTGGGGATCCAGACCCGGCGGCCGTTGCCGACGTTGCGCCGGCCGCCGCGCTTGTCACGTGGGCTGCGCCGGTCCTTGATCCGGCTCGACGCCCAGTCGTCGCGCGCGATCTTCATCAGCTCGCCGTTGACGGGGGCACCCTCCGTGACGAAGCCGGCGGCCGCGTCGACGTCGGAGGAGGCGAACAGGTCCGTGATCCGGCGACCGACCATGACATGTTGGTAGAGCGGCACGGGGCGCCGCTCCTCGATGATCGTCGTCGTCTCGCCACGCACGGTCGTCAGCCACTCGCCGAACTCCTCGGCGTTGGAGACCGTCGCCGAGAGCGAGACGACCGCGACCGACTCCGGGAGGTGGATGATGACCTCCTCCCAGACGGCGCCGCGGGAGCGGTCGGCGAGGTAGTGCACCTCGTCCATGACCACGAACCCGAGGCCGAGGAGCGTCGAGGAGCCGGCGTAGAGCATGTTGCGCAGGACCTCGGTGGTCATCACGACGACGGGGGCCTCGCCGTTGACGACGTTGTCACCGGTCAGCAGGCCGACCTGGTCGGGACCGTAGCGTCTCACCAGGTCGTGGTACTTCTGGTTGGACAGCGCCTTGATGGGTGTCGTGTAGAACGCCTTGCGCCCGGTGGCCAGCGCGAGGTGGATGGCGAACTCCCCCACGATCGTCTTCCCCGAGCCGGTCGGTGCCGCGACGAGCACGCCCTTGCCGTCCTCGATCTCGGCGCAGGCCTCGAGCTGGAAGGTGTCGAGCGGGAAGTCGTAGAGGGCGGTGAAGTCCTTGAGCACCGGGTGGGACTTGGTGCGCTGGAACTCGGCGTACCTCTCGGCGGGACTCTGCGGTGCCGACGACGCGTCCATGACCTCGAGCCTACGTGAGAGGACCTACCTCAGAGCACGGGCCACGTGGGCGATCCAAGCGTCCTCGTCCTCCGGCCGGGAGCCGGCGTGTCGGCCGTTGCGGACGATCATCCGCTTGTCGGCGGCGGCGATGGCGTCGAAGAGCGCGAGCTGCCCGTCTCGCGGAAAGACCTCGTCCCGCCACTCGAGGTGGAACAGCACCGGGCACGTGATGGACCGGGCCGCGCGAAGGGATGTCTCCGGGACGTGGAGACCCGACGGCAGCGCCGGTCCCTGGACGAGTCCGTACTTCCCGAGCACGGCGGCGCGGAGGCGGGGGCCGAGCTCCGCTGCGAGGGGCAGGCCGTGGCGAGTCCCCATGGAAAGGCCGACGTAGGCCAGCCGGGCGTGATCGAGCGGCGCGAGCATGGACGCCCCATCGAGCGCGACCAGCCACTCGGCGACCGCTCTGCGCGCCACCGCAGCGGCGCCCTCCTGGATGACCGCGGACTGATAGTCGCCGTCCGCGGGTGCGCGATCGCCGTGATAGGGACCGTCGATGGCGAGGGCGGCGAGTCCGTGACGCCCGGCGAGCGCGGCCGCAAGGCGCACGAGACGCGCGGACCGCTTGTGGCCGCTGCCGCCGTGGCCGAGCAGCACGACCGGCATCGGGGCGTCGGGCTCGCGGGGCTCGGCGGGCGTCCACAGGACGCCGGCGACATCGAGCGGCGAGCGCGGGATCGCGAGCTCACGCTCCACGACCTCGCCCGGGTTCACACGAGCACCTCCACGGCACCGGCCACGCATTCGACCGTGAGCGGCAGCGCGCCGAGCCGCTCGCCGTCGGCGTAGGCGATGACGTTCGGCGCGGCGACCGTGACCGAGCGGACCCGAACCCGCTCGAAGGCGGGGTGGTTGACGTGCTGGCCGGTGCGCACCTGCGGGAAGACCTTGAGGAACTCCAGCTTCGAGGTGGGCTTGATGATGATGACGTCCAGGAGACCGTCGTCGGGCAGCGCCCCGGCGGGGATCTGCAGTCCGCCGCCGTAGGAGTCGGTGTTGGCCACGGCGAGCAGCATCGCGTCGACCCTCCGCTCCACGCCGTCGAGCGCGAGCGTGTAGGGCACGGCCGACCACCGCGGCAGCACCGAGAGCGTCGCGAGGGTGTAGCGCAGGTCGCCGTGCGGCCAGCGCATCGCGTTGGCGCGCTCGTTGACGGCGGCGTCGAAGCCGGCCGCCATGACCGTCGCGAACCAGCGCTCGCCGGTCCGCGCCAGGTCGATGCGGCGACCTGCGCCGCGCGCCACGACGTCGGCCGCCCCCAGTGGGTCCTCCCGTGGGATCCCGAGTGAGCGGGCGAAGTCGTTGCCGGTGCCGAGCGGGACCACGCCCAGGCGGGTGCTGGTCCCGGCGACCGCCTGCACGGCTTGATGGAGCATGCCGTCGCCACCGAGGGCGACCAGCGTGTCGACGCCGTCCGCGACGGCCTTGCGGGCCAGGTCGACCGACTCCTGCTCGTCCGCCCCGGCGAGCACCGTGACCTCGTGACCGGCGGCACGCAGACGCACGACGACCTCGTCCTGGACCCGGTGGGCATGGCCCCTCCCGGCGGCGGGATTGGTCAGCAGGGCGATGTCGCGCGTCACGCGCGGAACACTAGCGACTCAGGCGACCCCGAGCAGCACGGCGTACGACGACGGCGCCGCGCCGACCGAGCACGCGAGCCGGGAGACGGTGTCGAGGACCCGCTCGGCCACGAAGGCGCTGCCGGGTACGGCGAGGGTGAGGCGGGTGCCCCGCTCGACCAGGCAGACCTCGCCACGCCGCCAGGCCTGGTGGGCCGCGCGTCGCAGCCGCTCGTCCGCGACCGGTGACGGGTAGGCCTCGTCGACCGCGAGCAGGTCGCAGGCGAGCGGATCGTCGCCGCCGCGCAGCTCGCCGGCGACGAGGTGGCCCGTGTGGATCCCGGCCGGCGCCGACCAGACGACCTCCGTCGTGCCCAGCCAGTCGGGAAGGTCGAACGGGTCGACCTCCGCCCAGCCGGACTGCTCCCCCTGCTCCCCGGCGCGCGCGCCCGTCACCGGGCAGACCTCAGCGGGCGGGATGTCACAGGGCCGACGGCGTGTCGGGGTCGAGGCCGGCGTACCGCTTGCTGCGCGCCCGGCGCCGGTCGTTGACCCGTGCGATGACCTCCGAGACGAAGAACAGCAGCATCATCGGCACGGCCATGAAGGTCATCGTGAACGGGTCGGTCGACGGCGTCGCGGCAGCGGCGAAGACGAACACCCCGATCACGATCCAGGGCCGGTAGCGGGCCAGCGCCTTGCCGGGCAGAACGCCGACCCGGTTCAGCAGGACCACGAAGACCGGGATCTCGAATGCGATGCCGAAGACCAGCAGCGTGCGGCTGAAGAACGAGAGGTACTCGTTGAACTCGACGAGATTGGTCAGCCCGGAGTGGGTGAAGCCGATCAGGATCTCGACGCCCTTGGGCAGGGTGACGTAGCCGAGCACGACCCCCGCCAGGAAGAGCGGTCCGGCGATCGCGAAGAAGATCCGCGACCAGCGCTTCTCCTGCGGGTGCAGGCCGGGCAGGATGAACGCCCAGATCTGGTAGAGCCAGAGCGGACTGGTCCCGATCAGCGCGGCGAGCCCGCAGAGCTTGAGGTAGGACATGAAGCCGCCGGCGACCCCACTGGTCGTGCCGAGCGTGCGGTTCTCGCCCAGGTCGCGGCGGGCCTGGAGGTAGGGCTCCCACACGAGGTGGAAGAGCTGATCGTAGAAGAAGAGCGCGGCGATGAACCCGGCGACGATGACGAGTGCCGCCTTGAGGATTCGCGCGCGCAGCTCACGCAGGTGGTCGGAGAGAGCCATGCGCCCGTCCGCCCCGATGGGGTGGACAGGCTTGCCACGGAAGAGACCGACGACGCCCGTGATGGACAAACGTCGCCTCCGCTCAGACGGAGCCGCCGTTGAGGCGCTCGCGCTCCGCGTCGAGCTCCGCCTGGCGCTGCTCCAGCTCCGCCCTCTTGGCCTCGACCTCGGGCGAGGCCAGCTCCGGCGTCGCGAGCTTCGCCTTCTCGTCCTCCTCCTTCAGACCGCGGGTCTCGGCCTTGAAGATGCGCAGCGCCTGGCCGGTCCCCCGAGCGAGGTCAGGCAGCTTCGCGGCGCCGAACACGAGCACGACGATCGCCAGGATCACGAGCCACTCGGCTCCCTGGGGCATGCCAATCAGTGGAGACATCAGATCAACCTTTCGGGGGGTACTCCGACGAGTCTACGCGTCGGCGTCGTACAGCTTGAGGGCTTGGGCGGCGCTGGCCGCAAACGTTTCGGTGAACTCCGGGTGTGAGACAACGGTGGCGTACGGCGCGAGCCTCAGCAGCAGCCGGACCAACCAGCGCGGATCGGCCACGTGGAGCTCGACCTCGACCCGCCCGTCGTCGAGCGGACGCACCGCGATGGGGGCGTAGTACTCCGTCACCCAGCGCGCCTCCGGGGCCAGCCGCAACGTGACGACCTGGACGTCGTCGCCCTGGGCGAAGAAGCCGTCGGCCAGGCTGCGCGGCGCCTGGGGTGCGGTGGTGATCGGCGCGTCGAGCACCTCGAGCGCGCCGATCCGGTCGAGTCGGAAGCTGCGCGGCGCCTCGGCGCTGTGGCACCACGCGTCGAGGTAGTCGACGCCTTGATGGGTGACCACGCCGCGGGGATCGACGACCCGCTCGGACTCCTCGTCCCGGCTCGGCACCCAATAGCGCAGCCGCACCTGCCGACGGTCAGCGACCGCACGCTCGAGCGTGGTCCGCAGGCGCGCGAGCTCGGGGTCGAGCACGTCCTCGCCCGGATCGACGCGGGCGGCCGTCTCCGCGCCCGCAGCCCCCTCCGCCGCCGCGTGCTCCAGCTTCGCCAGGGCGCGGTCGATGACCTCGCGGGTGTCGTCGCTGACCGCGCCGCTGCGGAGCGCCCGCAGGGCGACGATGACCGCGGTCGCCTCCGTCGGGGTGAGCCGCAGCGGCCGGGCCAGGTAGTCGGCGTTGGAGACCCGGATCACGCGGTCCCCGTCGGGGTCGACGAGCGCGTCGATGTCGACGTCGATCAGGTCGTCGGGATAACCGCCGGGCAGCCCGCAGAGGAAGAGCACCCGCAGGTCCTTCACCAGCGTGCGCTCCGGCACGCCCAGGTCGCGCGCCGCCTCGTCGAGGCGGACCGAGCCGGCGCCCTTGGCGTGGAGATAGGGCACCAGCGCGAGCAGCCGGCCGACCTGCTCCTTCGCACCGCTGGCGGTCGGGCGGCTCATCGGGCCACCACCGCGCGGAGCCGGTCGACGACCTGGCGGCGGAGCTCCAACGGCTCCTCGACGTAGGCGTCGACACCATGCGCCAGGACCTCGCCGGCGAGGTCGTAGGGCAGCCGGGTCAGCACCAGCCGGTCCCAGTCGGTCGTCCCGTCCGGGCCGGCGACGGCGTACTCCACCTCTTCAGCGGTACGGCGCAACGCATGCCCCGCGCCCCGGCGCACCAGCAGCGTGACGCGCCCGGTGGGCGGTGCGGGCGCGAGGGTGCGGGCGATCGCGCGTACGTCGGTGCCCTCGGGCACCTCGAAGGCCCCGGGCTCGCTGACGATGCGCGCGTCGCCGACGACCCGGGAGAGCCGGAAGATGCGGGTCCCGGCGCGGTCGGTGTCGTGCCCGACGGCGTACCACCGGCCCGCGTAGCGGGCGACGCCCCAGGGTTGGAGGTGGCGTGTCGTCGCGTCGGCGCCGCGGGAGGTGCGGTAGCCGAACTCGACCTCGCTTCGGTCCTGCGTCGCCTGCAGGAAGGTGTCGAACGAGCCTTCCTCCGCCGAGAGCCGTGGCGAGGCGATCTCGAGGGCGCTGACATCCACCTCGACGCCGGCCGCGGTCAGCTTGCGGACCGCCTCGCTCGTCGCCTCCGCCATCGAGGCGTGCTCCCACACCCGGGTGGCGAGGCCGATGACGGCCGCCTCGTCGGCGGTGAGGCTGATCGGCGGCAGCGCGAACTGCTCCGGACTGATCCGGTAGCCCTGCTCGTCCTCGAAGAGCGGGTCGATCGAGCCCAGCTCGATCGGGACGCCGAGGCTGCGGAGCTCCTCCTTGTCCCGCTCGAACATCTTCTCGAAGGCCTCGTCGGACGACGCCGGGTAGAGCACGTCGCGGATGCGGTCCTTCGTGACGTAGCCGCGCTGGACGAGCAGCATGATGAGGAGGTTCATCAGCCGCTCGGTCTTGGCCGCCGCCATCAGCTCACCACCTTCGGAACGTCACTGGCCCTGGGTGCTGGAGCTGGCCGGGGTCTTCTTCGCCGAGACGATGTCGATGACGAAGTAGAGCGTGCTGTTGGCCGGGATGCCGGCGTGGCCCTTGGCGTTCGGCTTCTGCGCCTTGGCGCCGTAGCCGAGGGCCGGGGGGATCTGCAGCAGGACACGGCTGCCGACCTTGAGCCCCTCGAGACCGTAGGTCCAGCCGGGCACGACGTTGGCCAGGGGGAACGGCACCGGCTTCGCCGAATAGCTCTCGTCGAACGGCTTCGACGCGCCGTAGGTCATGCCGAGGTAGTTGGCGGTGACCGTCATGTCCTGGGTGACGGTCTTGCCGGTGCCCTTCTTCACGACCGCCCGCAGCAGCGAGCCGTCGGCGGACGGCTTGCTGACGCCGGAGAAGGAGAAGCCGGACGGCTTGCCGCCCTTCTGCTGCAGGCGCGGGAGCTTGCTCGCCGAGACGTCCTTCGGCGTCGGATCGGCGACGATGTCGGCGACGACCACCAGGGCGTCGTGGTTGCCGATGCCGTACTGAGAGGCGTCACCCGAGCCGAACACGTCCTCGGACTTCGCGATCACCGCCCGCCGGTCGCCGACGCGAGCGCCGTCGAGGAGCTGCTTGAACACGTCGCCCATCGAGGTCGCGATGGCCTCGGGCTGGGCGCTGGAGTAGCCCCAGTCCTTCGCCTCGGTGGTGCCGTCGCCGATGTAGAGCTCGGCCAGGGCCCCCTTGCCGCCGTCGGACGCCGGCGTCACCGCGACGCCGCTGCCCTTGACGAGCGTCCTGACCGACATCGTGCTCGGATAGGCCAGCGCGGCCTTCCACGTCAACGACGGCTTCTTGCCGACGTCACCGGAGATCGAGACGGCGTCGAAGCCGGACGCGGTCTTGTCGCCGTACCCGGTCTTGGTGCCGCCGCAGGCGACCAGAGCAGGGATCAGCAGGACAGGGACCAGTGCGCTGGCGGCACGACGGAGACGAGGCACGGTTCAACCTTCGAAACGGAGGAGCGAGGCGGTTCTCGGACAGCGACGCACACCCTATCCGGCGGCGCCGAGAGATCCTCACATGCCGTCGATGAGTCGCTGCACCCGCTCGTCGTAGGCCCGGAACGGGTCCTTGCAGAGCACCGTCCGCTGCGCCTGGTCGTTGAGCTTGAGGTGGACCCAGTCCACGGTGAAGTCGCGGCGACGCTCCTGCGCCTTCTTGATGAACTCGCCGCGCAGCCGCGCGCGGGTCGTCTGCGGCGGCACCGACTTGGCCTCGAAGATCTTCAGGTCCGAGGTCGCGCGTACGACGGCGCCGCGCTTCTCCAGCAGGTAGTAGAGCCCGCGACCGCGGTGGATGTCGTGGTAGGCCAGGTCGAGCTGGGCCACCCGCGGGTGACCGAGCGGCAGGCCGTGCTTGGCGCGGTAGCGCTCGATCAGCTTCCACTTGATCACCCAGTCGATCTCCCGGTCGACCAGCCCGAGGTCGTCGGACTCGACAGCCTTGAGACCGCGCTCCCACAGGTCGAGCGCCCGCTCGATCGTCGGGGTGCTGATCTGGCGGCGGTCGACGAAGTCGCGCGCCTTGGTGAGGTATTCCATCTGGATGTCGAGCGCGCTGGCCTCGCGGCCGTTGGCCAGGCGGACCTTGCGGCGGCCGGTCAGGTCGTGGGCGATCTCGCGGATGGCGCGGATGGGGTTCTCCATCGTGAGGTCGCGCATGACCACGCCCTCCTCGATCATCCGCAGCACGAGGTCACAGGACGCGATCTTCAGCATCGTCGTCGTCTCGGACATGTTGGAGTCGCCGACGATCACGTGGAGGCGGCGGTACTTCTCGGCGTCGGCGTGCGGCTCGTCGCGGGTGTTGATGATCGGGCGGCTGCGGGTGGTCGCGCTGCTGACGCCCTCCCAGATGTGCTCGGCGCGTTGCGACACCGCGAAGCCCGCGCCACGCGGCGTCTGGGTGACCTTGCCGGCGCCGACGATGAGCTGGCGGGTGACCAGGAACGGGATGAGCACGTCGGCGAGCCGGCTGAACTCGCCGGCCCGGCTGACCAGGTAGTTCTCGTGGCAGCCGTAGGAGTTGCCGGCGGAGTCGGTGTTGTTCTTGAACAGGTAGATCTCGCCCGCGATGCCCTCGTCGTGGAGCCGCTGCTCGGCGTCGAGCAGGAGGCCCTCGAGGATCCGCTCCCCCGCCTTGTCGTGGGTCACGGCCGCGACCACGTCGTCGCACTCAGGCGTGGCGTACTCCGGGTGGCTCCCCACGTCGAGGTAGAGCCGCGCGCCGTTGCGCAGGAACACGTTGCTGCTGCGGCCCCAGCTCACCACCTTGCGGAACAGGTAGCGCGCGACCTCGTCCGGGCTCAGCCGCCGCTGGCCGCGGAACGTGCACGTGACGCCGTACTCGTTCTCGATCCCGAAGATCCGCCGGTCCATGAGTCGACACTAGTCCGTCGCTGGGCGTCGCGGGTGGGACTCGCGGCAGGACAAGGGCCGAGTCGGCGTCCATGGACGCCGACTCGGCCCTCGAGGCGTGGACGGAACCGGCTCAGTCCAGCGGCGGAGCGATCGGCGGTTCGCCGCCGTCGCCGTCCGTGGGGGCCGGCGCCGAGGGCGAGGACGGGGGCTGCTCGCCCGGGGAGACCTCCGGCGCCGTGCTCTCCGGCTGACCCGCGGCCGCGGGCGCGGCGTCCGTGCCACGGTCACCGAGGATCTCGGTCAGGCGCGAGGGACGCACCCGGACGAACTTGCGCGGCTGGGTGCGGGTGCGGTCGAGGACCGCCACCTCGAGGTCGTCGACCGGGATCACCCGGTCGCCCGCGTCGCCGTGACCGAGCGCCGCGACCGCGAGCCGGATCGCGTCCTCGAGCGAGGCACCCTCGCTGAACCGCTCCTTGAGATAGCCCGACACGACGTCGGCGGCACCGCCCATGACGGCGTAGCCCTGCTCGTCGGCGACCATGCCCTCGAAGGTGAGGCGGAAGATCTGGTCTTCGGCCGGCGTGTCGCCGATCTCCGCGACGAAGATCTCCACCTCGTAGGGCTTCTCGCCGCCGCTGGAGAAGATGGTCCCCAGCGTCTGGGCGTAGGCGTTGGCCAGCCCGCGGCCGGTGACGTCGCGCCGGTCGTAGGCATAGCCGCGCATGTCGGCGAGCCGGACACCCGCGATGCGGAGGTTCTCGAACTCGTTGTAGCGACCGACCGCCGCGAAGGCGATCCGGTCGTAGATCTCGGAGACCTTGTGCAGGGCCGCGGAGGGGTTCTCGGAGACGAACACCACGCCGTCGGCGTAGTGGATCGCCACCAGCGAGCGCCCGCGCGAGACGCCCTTCCGGGCGAAGTCCGCCCGGTCCTTCATGAGCTGCTCGGGCGAGACGTAGAACGGAGTGCTCATCGGTTGGTCCCCCCGAGGTCGGCCGCAGGTCCGTCAGGTCGTTGCATCCGCCCGGCGACGACACGGTCGGCGATCGCCGACACCTCGTCCTCCGGGAGGCGCCGCCCACCGTCGCCGCTGATCACGTGGACGACCGGGAAGATCCGCCGGGTGAGGTCCGGCCCGCCCGTGGCGGAGTCGTCGTCGGCGGCGTCGTACAGCGCCTGCACCAGGGCCGTGACGACCGTCTCCTGGTCGAGGTCGGGACGGTAGAGCTTCTTCAGCGCGCCCTTGGCGAAGACGGACCCGGAGCCGACCGACGCGAAGCCGGTCTGCTCGTAGCGGCCGCCGGTGACGTCGTAGGAGAAGATCCGGCCGGCGTCGGTGTCGAGATCGAGCCCGACGAAGAGGGGGACGACGGCCAGTCCCTGCATCGCCATGCCGAGGTTGCCCCGGATGAGCGCCGAGAGCCGGTTGGCCTTGCCCTCGAGGGAGAGCGTGGTGCCCTCGATCTTCTCGTAGTGCTCGAGCTCGGTCTGGAAGAGCTTGACGAGCTCGATCGCCAGGCCCGCCGAGCCGGCGATGCCGACAGCGGTGTATTCGTCCGCGGGGAACACCTTCTGCATGTCGCGCTCGGCGATGAGGTTGCCCATCGTCGCGCGCCGGTCCCCCGCGATGACGACGCCGTCGGCGAACGTCGCCGCGACGATCGTGGTGCCGTGCGGCGCGAGGTCGCCGGCATTGCCACCCGCGCCGATCGGGGTCGTCCGACGCCCGGGCAGCAGGTCAGGCGAGTGGGAGGCGAGGAAGTCGCTGAACGACGACGTGCCCGGCGTCATATAAGCCGCCGGGATGCGCGGTTCGCTCATACGTCCTACTCCCCGCCCTTCTGGATGAACGACTTCACGAAGTCCTCGGCATTGGTCTCGAGCACGTCGTCGATCTCGTCCAGGATGTCGTCGACGTCCTCGTCCAGAGCCTCCTTGCGCTCGGCGACGTCGCTCTCCGGGGCGGTCTCGACGGCGTCCTCGGTCTCCGAGGACTTCCGCGGCTGCTTCTGCTCCTGTGCCATGCTCCCAACCTATCCACACCCACCGACAGACCGGGGGCAACGACGGTCGATTTCTCGCAGAGAGAACATGCGCGTCGCCCGGTCCGACGACCGGTCTCCGCGCGGCCGGTCAGGAGCCGGTCAGCGCCGCGAAGAGCTCCTCGGCGGTCTCGGACCGGTCCATCAGCTCACCGACGTGACGCCTCGTGCCGCGCAGCGGGTCGATGGTCGGGACACGCTGCAGGGACTCCCGGCCGGGCAGGTCGAAGATGACCGAGTCCCAGGACGCCGCGGCCACGTTGGCGGAGTACTTCTCCAGGCACCGGCCGCGGAAGTAGGCCCGCGTGTCGGTGGGCGGCTCGTGCATCGCCGCCTCGATGGACGCCTCGTCGAGCAGCCGCTCGATGCGGCCCGCGCGCACCAGCCGGTGATAGAGCCCCTTCTCGGGACGGATGTCGGCGTACTGCAGGTCGATGAGGTGGAGCTTCGCGTCGTCCCAGTCCAGGCCGTCGCGGTCGCGGTAGGACTGCAGCAGCTTCAGCTTCGCCACCCAGTCCAGCTCGGCCGCGCACAGCATCGGGTCGCGCTCGAGGCGGTCCAAGACCGACTCCCAGCGATCCAGCACGTCCTTCGTCTGAGGGTCCGCGTCCGCGCCGTACCGGTCCTCGACGTACTTCTTGGCCAGGTCGAGATACTCCAGCTGCAGCTGTACGCCGGTCAGCGACCGCCCGTCGCGGAGCGTGACCGTGTGCGTCAGCGTCGGGTCGTGGGAGACCGCCCGCAGCGCCGAGACCGGGCCGTCGACGCTGAGGTCGCGGGCGATGAAGCCGTCCTCGATCATGGCGAGCACGAGCGAGGTGGTCCCGACCTTGAGGTAGGTGGAGACCTCCGCCAGGTTGGCGTCGCCGAGGATGACGTGGAGGCGGCGGTACTTCTCGGGGTCGGCGTGGGGCTCGTCGCGGGTGTTGATGATCGGTCGCTTGAGCGTCGTCTCGAGGCCGACCTCGACCTCGAAGAAGTCGGCGCGCTGGGAGAGCTGGAAGCCGTGCTTCTTGCCGTCCTGCCCGATCCCGACGCGGCCCGCGCCGGTGATCACCTGGCGGCTCACGAAGAACGGCGTCAGATGCCGGACGATGTCGGCGAACGGCGTCGAGCGCCGCATGAGGTAGTTCTCATGGGCGCCGTAGGACGCGCCCTTGTTGTCGGTGTTGTTCTTGTAGAGCGTGATCTGGGGGTTGCCCGGGAGCTGCGACGCCGCCTTGGTCGCGTCGAGCATCACCTGCTCCCCCGCCTTGTCCCACCGCACCGCGTCGAGCGGGGTCGTCACCTCGGGGGTCGAGAACTCCGGGTGGGCGTGGTCGACGTACAGCCGGGCGCCGTTGGTCAGGATGACGTTGGCCAGGCCGAGGTCCTCGTCGGTCAGCTGGCTGGGGTCCGCGACGTGGCGGCTCATGTCGAAGCCGCGGGCGTCGCGCAGCGGCGACTCCTCCTCGAAGTCCCAGCGCGCGCGCCGTGCCTTGAGCGTCGATGACGCATAGGCGTTGACCACCTGCGACGAGGCGACCATCGGGTTGGCCTGCGGCTGACCTGTGACGGAGATGCCGTACTCCACCTCCGTGCCCATCACGCGTCGCACACTCATACGGCGAGCCTACGCGTGCGGTGTGCGCGGCGTCTGCGGCACGCAGCGAGCGGGGCCCGCGCCATCGGCGGTGGCGCGGGCCCGCTCGGTGCCCGGGCGTGCTCATCGGAGCCCGTCGGGCCGTGCGGTCAGGGCCGGACCTCGTAGACGAGGTTGAACGGCGTCTCCGCGGCGCGCCGGAACCGCGTGAACCCGGCCGACTCGGTGACGCTCCGGATGGCGGCCTCGCCCGCCTGCGCGCCCAGGGTGCGGTGGGCGCCCTGGGAGACCGCGTTGGGGACGCAGAGGAACGCCGAGAACGAGTAGTAGACCCGCCCGACCGGGTTCAGGTTGTCCTCGACGGTGTCGCCCGCGAACGGCTCGACGATCATCCAGGTCCCGTCGTCGGCCAAACGCTCCTGGACGTGCGCGGCCGCGGCGTCGGGATCACCCATGTCGTGGAGGCAGTCGAAGGTCGTCACCAGGTCGTAGGGCCCGCCGTGGAACGAGCCCGCGCCCGCGACCTCGAACGTCACCCGGTCACCGAGGCCCTGCTCGGCCGCATGCTGCCGGGCAGTCTCGATCGATCCCTCGTGATAGTCCGAGCCGGCGAACGTCGCCGCCGGGAAGGCCTGGGCCATGAGGATCGTCGAGGCGCCGAGGCCGCAGCCCACGTCGGCCACGGCGCCCCCGGCGCGGAGCTTCGCCTCGACGTCGTCGAGGGAGGGCAGCCAGCTCGACATCAGGTTGGCGGAGTAGCCCGGTCGGAAGAACCGCTCGGTGCCGCTGAAGATGTCCTTGTCGTGCTCGTGCCAGCCGATCCCGTCACCGGTGCGGAACGCCTCGACCAGGCGTGGCGCCGCGCGGAGCGCTCCCAGCGCCAGCTCGAACGCTCCGGGCAGGAAGACCGGTCCGTCGGGGTTCGTCAGCGCGAACGCCTGCTCGGGCGTGAGGGAGTAGTTCTTGCTCTCCGGGTCGTACTGGACGTAGCCGCCCGCCGCCTGGCCACGTAGCCACTCCTCGACGTACCGCACCGCCGTGCCGGTCAGGGACGCCAGCTGGTCCGGGCTCTTCGGCTCTCCCGCCAGTGCCCGGTAGAGCCCCAGCCGGTCGCCGACGACGATCCCGCCCGCGCCGATCGTCGCCCCCAGGTCGACGACGAAGTGGTGGAGGAACTCGTTGAACCGGTCTTCGTCGAAGGTGTCGGCCGGTGCTGAGGGCGCCTCCGTCGCCTCCGGGGCGGGCGCCTGGGTGGCCGTCGGCGGGACCGCCATGTCCACCGTCGTCTCCGTCCCCGGATCCCTCGCCGTGCCTACCGCCGGGTCCATCGCTGTGCCCATCGCTCTCTCCCTCGTCTCGTGGTCTACTGGGATCGGTCACCACGAGTTCTACGGCGGGCCGCGGGCCCCTCTCGTCCGCAGTCGCTACCGAGATCCGAGGTCGCCACTACCGACCTCGAGCCGCGAGGCATAGCGCGCCGCCGCCTCCCGGCGCGTGGCCACCCCGAGCTTGAGCAGGATCGCGGCGACGTGGCTGTCGACCGTCCGGACCGACACCACCAGGCGCTCGGCGATCTCGGCGTTCGTCAGGCCCTCACCGACCAGCGCCAGCACGTCACGCTGCCGCGCGGTGAGGCCCGCCGGATCCGCGCGGGTCGGTGCCGCAGGACCGCGTGGGACGTGCACCGTCCCCCGAGCACGCAGCCGGCGTCGTACGTGCCGGGCGAGCGGCGCTGCGTCCAGCCGGTCCAGCATCGTGAGTGCCGCCAGCAGCGCCTCCTCGTCGTCGAGGTCGGCGAGCGCCTCCGCCTCGTGGTAGGGGCAGCCGGCGGCACGCCAGGCGTACGCCGCCTCGCGGGACCTCCCCACGGCCTGCAGCGCGTACGGCGTCGCCGCCACCTCCCCGGAGGGCGTCGAGACCACCAGGTCCCGTAGGTCGCGGACGGGTACGGGGGCGCCCGCCTTCCCCAGCCGGTAGGCGAGCTCGGCACGCAGCGCGGGATCGCCGAGCGCGACGGCGTCGGCGTACACCGGGAGTGCTGCCTCGACGGCCGCGGGACCCCCGCCGTGCAGCCAGGCCTCCTCCAGCGCGACGGCCGCGACCGGTCCCGTGCGCTGGAGCTCGGCGAGACGCTCCGCGTGCGCACGGGCATCCCGGACCAGCTGGGCCGCCTCCGCTCGCCCCGTGCGTACGGCGACCGCGGCGAGCACCGTCAGCGCGACGGCACGGGCCGGGGCGGCCGTGACGGGGATCCGGGACGCGGCGTCACGTGCGCCTGCCCAGTCCGCGCGGGCGAGGGCGAATCGAGCCCACAGGCCTTGGAGGTACTGCCAGAAGTTGAGGAACTCGACCCGTTCCGCGAGGGCGGAGCCCTCGACGAGGAGCGGCTCGGCGCCCGCGAGGTCGAAGACGTCGAGGAGACCCCACGCAAGGTTCACGTAGGCGCGACAGGCGTCCTCGTGGTCATCGACCTGCCGGGCCACCGCGATCGCCTCCTCCAGGTGCGCCCGACCCGCGTCCGGGCTCCCCCGCATGAGGCTGGTGCCGAGGTTGTTCAACGCATGGGAGAGGATCGGCGCGTCGCCCAGCCGGCGGGCCAGGCCGATGGCCCGGGTGGCGAGCGGGATGGCGTCGTCGTTGTCGTTGGCGAGCATGGCGAGCTGGGACTGGTTGCTGAGGCAGAGCGCCAGCAGACGCGGGTCGTCGGCGCGCGCCGCCACGTCGGAGGCCTCCCGGGCCGCTGCCTCCGCGAGCTGTCGGTGGCCGTCGAACCACGCCATCCGGGACAGCCAGCGCAGGCTGAACCCGAGCGCCCCGAGGTCCGGCAGCCCCTGGCGGAGGGCGACGGCGCGCTGCTCCGCCGGGACCGACGCACGACCGACGGTGTAGAGCTCGATCGCGTAGGCCTCCCACAAGCTCGCTCGCTCGGTGGGCCCGAAGCGGTCGTCGTGCGCGAGGACCGTCTCGTAGTGCGCGACCGCCTCACGGTGGGCTCCCGAGGCCGACGCCTCGCGCGCAGCGACGGGGCCGTGGCGTACGACGGCGTCGACGTCTCCGCAGGCCACCGCGTGGTGCACGAGCCGGCTGACGTCGGGGTGCTCCAGGCTCTCCAGCGCCGCCAGGGCCGACCGCTCGAGCTCGACACGCCGGGAGCCGGGCAGCGAGTCCGCGACCGCGCGTCGGGTGAGCTCGTGGCGGAAGGAGACCACCTCGGGGCGCACGGTGAGGAGCCCACGCTCCTCGGCGGTCCGCAGCCTCCCCCAGCTGCCCGGAACCAGCGCGTCGGCGAGCTCCCGCTCGACCGCACCGGGGACGACGGCGAGCTGCTCCAGCAGGTCCTGAGCCGCGGGCTCAAGGCGACGCAGCCGGCCGAGGACGGCGTCCACCACGGTCGGCGGCACCTCCGCGCCACGCGCGGACGCCACGATCTCCGAGACGAAATACGGGTTGCCATCGGTCAGCGCATAGACCGCCGCCGGGTCGACGGAGCGGTCGGCATCGCCGTCGGCGTGGCGGGCGTCGGCGACCGCCACGGCCACCGCTTCCGGGGAGAGCCGACGCAGCGGGAGACGGAGCACAGGCCCGGCCTGGGCGAGATCGCCCAGCAGCGTCCCGAGCGGATGGTCGCGCACCAGTTCGTCGTCGCGATAGGTGAGCACCAACGCCACCGGCAGTGTCGTGATCCGACGCGCCAGGAAGCGGAGCGTGTCGAGGGTCCCCTCGTCGGCCCAGTGGACGTCCTCCAGGACCAGCATCGTCGCGGCCTCACGCGCGAGCTCGGCAGGCAGCGCCGCCATCACCCGGTCACGCTCGCCCGTGCGCAGCGCCGCGGACAGCTCGGCGCCGACGGAGCCCACCAGGTCACGGAACGGGCCCAGCGCGCGTGGCGTGGACAGCGCGTCGCAGTAGCCGACCAGCAGCCGCGCCTGCGCCGGCAGCCGGGCGTGCAGCGCCCGCACGAGGCTGGTCTTGCCGATTCCGGCCTCGCCGTGGACCAGCACCACTGTCCCGTTCCCGCGCGCGGCGGAGCGCGCCGCGGCCCCGAGAGCCGTCAGCTCGTCGCTGCGCTCGAGCAACCGCCCTCCCACGACCTCGATCGTGATGCCACCCCCGCCTTCCCCGCAACGGACCTTCGACCCGTTCGCAGCGTGAGCCGTCCACCCACCCACCTACGCTGACGACGTGACTGTGACGATCCGGTCGGCCACCGCCGCCGATCTCGGCGCCTGCGACGAGATCTGTCTGCGCACCGGCTGGTCGGGCGAGGACGCGACGGCCTACTACACGGACCCGGCTCTCCTCGGCCAGGTGTACGCCCGGCCCTACCTGCTCCTTCCCGAGGGCATCGGCTTCGTGGCCGAGGATGCCGCGGGCGTCGCGGGCTATGTCCTGGGCACCCCGGACACGCGGCGCTTCGAGGAGGCATGCGAGCGACACTGGTGGCCGGCATTGCGCGCTCGCCATCGCGATCCGGGGACGTCGTCGCCCGTCGGGCTCAGCCCCGACGACCGGCTGCACGCGCTGATCCACCGGCCGGTGCCGGCCCCGGAGGAGGTGATTGCGGATTTCCCCGCCCATCTCCACATCGACCTGCTCCCCCGTCTCCAGGGATCCGGGACCGGGCGCGTGCTCATCGAGCGCTTCCTCGGCCGGCTGGAGGCGGCGGGTGTCCCCGGCGTGCATCTCGGCGTCGGCCGGGCCAACGAGCGGGCCGTCGGCTTCTATCGCCACCTCGGCTTCACGACGCTCCTGGAGCGACCCGACGCGCTCGTGCTAGGACACCGGCTGGGCTGAGGACGTGGGTCCACTCCCGCGCAACGGCGCCGGCGCCGGGCGGGAGCACCCGGGCACTGCGTGGATGCGACCAGGGCGGTGCGACCACATCCGCCGGGGAGACGTCGGGCGTGTCACGCCCTAAGGTCGAAGCGTGCCTGACGACGACAACTCCGCCCGCGCCATCGCCGCGGCCGAGGCACTCGGCCTGGACGCCACCGTGACGCGACACGGTCCGGTCTCGTCCCTGGCCGAGGCTGCGGCCGCGCGCGGCCTCCAACCCCGCCAGATCATCAAGACGATGGTGATCCGGGTCAGCGACGCTGATCACCGGTTCGTCCTCGTGCCCGGCGACCGCGAGATCGCGTGGGCGAAGCTCCGCAGCCTCCTCGGCGTCAACCGGCTCACCATGGCCAGCCAGCAGGCGGCGTACGACGCCAGCGGCTATGTCCGCGGGACGATCACGCCCCTCGGTTCGCTGCGCCCGCTGCCCGTCATCGCCGACGAGCGGGTCACCGGGACCGTCTCGATCGGTGGCGGCGCCCACGGGGTCGCACTCACCGTCGACGCGGCGGCACTGCTGCCGGCGCTCGGAGCGACAGTCGCCGACGTGACCGAGCCCGCGTCGTAGCCCGGGGCCGACGCACACAACAGCCGAGTCGGCGTCCATGGACGCCGACTCGGCAACGGTGTTTTAGAGGTACTGACCGGTGTTGGCGACCTGCTCGATCGAGCGACCCGGCTCGGTGCCCTGCTTGCCGGTGATGAGGGTGCGGATGAAGACGATCCGCTCCCCCTTCTTGCCGGAGATCCGGGCCCAGTCGTCGGGGTTCGTGGTGTTGGGCAGGTCCTCGTTCTCCTTGAACTCGTCGACGCAGGCCTGGAGCAGGTGGGAGACCCGGAGGCCCTTCTGCCCGTCGTCCTGCTCGGAGTCGAGGAAGGACTTGATCGCCATCTTCTTCGCCCGGTCGACGATGTTCTGGATCATCGCCCCGGAGTTGAAGTCCTTGAAGTAGAGGACCTCCTTGTCACCGTTGGCATAGGTGACCTCGAGGAAGCGGTTCTCGTCGGACTCGGTGTACATCCGCTCGACGGTCGCGCGGATCATCGCCGCGACCGTCGCCTCCCGGTCGCCACCGAACTCGGCCAGGTCGTCGGGGTGCAGCGGCAGCTGGGGGACGAGGTACTTGCTGAAGATGTCCCGCGCGGCCTCGGCGTCGGGTCGCTCGATCTTGATCTTCACATCGAGACGCCCCGGGCGCAGGATCGCCGGGTCGATCATGTCCTCGCGGTTGGAGGCGCCGATGACCAGGACGTTCTCCAGCAGCTCGACGCCGTCGATCTCGCTCAGCAGCTGCGGGACGATGGTGTTCTCCACGTCGGAGGACACACCGGTCCCGCGGGTGCGGAAGAGCGAGTCCATCTCGTCGAAGAAGACGATGACCGGGGTCCCCGACGACGCCTTCTCACGCGCACGCTGGAAGACCAGGCGGATGTGGCGCTCCGTCTCGCCGACGTACTTGTTGAGGAGCTCGGGCCCCTTGATGTTGAGGAAATAGGACTTCCCCTCCGCACCGGTGCGGGTCGCGACCTTCTTGGCGAGGCTGTTGGCGACCGCCTTGGCGATCAGCGTCTTCCCGCACCCAGGCGGGCCGTAGAGCAGCACGCCCTTCGGCGGCTTGAGCTGGTGCTCCTTGAAGAGCTCCGGGTAGAGATAGGGCAGCTCGACCGCGTCCTGGATCATCTCGATCTGGCCACCGAGGCCGCCGATCGAGTCGTAGGCGATGTCCGGGACCTCTTCGAGGACGAGCTCCTCGACCTCCGACTTCGGGACCTTCTCGTAGACGTAGCCCGAGCGCGGTTCGAGCAGGAGCGAGTCACCGGCCCGGATGACGTCACCGCGCAGCGGCTCGGCCAGCCGGACCACCCGCTCCTCGTCGGCGTTCGCGATGACCAGGGCGCGCTCACCGTCCGCGAGCATCTCCTTGAACATCACCACCTCGCCGACCTTCTCGTAGTCGAGTGCGTCGACGACGTTGAGTGCCTCGTTGAGCATGACCTCCTGGCCGTAGCGCAGCGCGTCGAGATCCACGTTCGGCGAGACCGTCACCCGGAGCTTGCGGCCCCCGGTGAACACGTCGATCGAGTCGTCCTCGTTGCGCCCGAGGAAGGTGCCGAAGCCGGCCGGCGGCTGCGCCAGCCGGTCGACCTCCTCCTTGAGCTTGAGGATCTGCTCCCGCGCCTCGCGCAGCGTGGCGGCGAGCCGCTCGTTCTGCGACGTGACGGCGGCCAGGGAGCGCTGCGCGTCGGCGAGCCGCGCCTCCAGACCGCGGGAGGATCCCGGCATCTCACTCAGGCGCCGGCGCAGGTCGGTGACCTCCGCTTCGAGAAAACGCGCGTGGCTCTCGAGCTCCTCCCGACTCTGCGGGGTGGAGGGAAAACCTTCGGATGTCGACATCTGCCACACCTCCTAGACCAGTGACCCTACCCGCGGAGAAGGCCAAAGGAAGAGAGGTTTCGGCGGTGCCGGACACATTTGATCGGTCACGATTTGGTCGCGACCCGATCGCGGACCGGACGCCGAGACGTCACCCTGGGGCTGTGCGCGGTGGCTGGGCCACGCAGGTATCCCCCCGAGCGCTGGTTCAGTCGGTCACGGAATCGTCCGCGAGCACCGGCGCGTCGGCGGGTCGCGGTCCCGTGTAGTCGGGACCGTAAGCACCCGGCGCGGGGCGGCGGGTCTTGCGCGGCGGTCGCTGACCCGACGCGAGCCGGCGCGCCGTCACGAGGAAGGCGGTGTGCCCGATCATCTTGTGACCGGGGCGTACGGCGAGGCCCTCGACGTGCCAGTCGCGCACGAGCGACTCCCATGCCTGCGGCTCGGTGAAGCCGCCGTGGACCCGGACGGTCTCCATGAAGCGGGAGAGCTGCGTCGTCGTCGCGACGTAGGCGCACAGGATGCCGCCGGGATAGAGCGCGTCCGCGGCCGCGTCCACGCACTCCCACGGAGCGAGCATGTCCAGGATCATCCGGTCGCAGCGCTCGCCGCGGGCGGGGAGAGCGACCTGGAGGTCGCCGAGCTCGAGCTCCCAGTTGGGGTGGCACTCGCCCGGCGGCGTACCGAAGAACTGATCGACGTTCTTACGGGCGACCTCGGCGAACTCCTCACGCCGCTCGAACGACATCACCCGGCCGTAGGGGCCGACGGCGCGCAGCAGCGAGCAGGTGAGCGCGCCCGAGCCGACCCCCGCCTCCACGACGCGCGCGCCCGGGAAGATGTCGGCCATCGCGACGATCTGGGCGGCGTCCTTCGGGTAGACGACCGCGGCACCACGCGGCATCGAGACGACGAACTCGGAGAGCAGCGGACGGAAGACGAGATATTCGCCGCCGGTCGATGCGGTGACCGTGAAGCCCTCGTCACGGCCGATCAGCTCGTCGTGGTCGATGTGACCCTTGTTCGAGAAGAACCGCTTGCCGGGCACGAGCTCGAAGTTGTGGCGACGGCCCTTCGTGTCGGTCAGCCGCACCCACTCCCCGGCGCGCAGCGGGCCGCGGTGGACGCCCGCGCGGGCTTCGGCAGGGACGTCGGGGACCTGCGTGCTCGGCGGTGCGGCCGTCGGTGTCGTCACCGCGGTCTCGGCGGGCTGCTCGGGCTCGATCGGGAGGTCGGACACGAAAGGTGAGGTTAGTTCGCCGCCCGCTTGAAGGCCGCATCGACGTCGGCGGTGGCGAGGACCCCGAAGATCGACCCGTCGTCCTCGAGGAGGAGATACTCCGCGGCGGGATTGCGGGTGATCGCCATGATGAGCTCCTCCCCTCGGATCGTCACCGGGAGCGATAGGCCGTCGTCCAGCTGGCGGGCGACCGCCGAGGTGGCCATCCACGGGCGGCGGTCGGACGGGGTGGCCAGCAGCGCCGCCTCGTTGACGACACCGATCGGCTGTCCGGAGGTCGTCACGGTGACGATGCTTCCGGCCTGGGCCTCCTGCGCCCGGCGTACGGCTTCGGAGAGCGGCAGGTCAGCAGGCACGGCGAGCGTACGACGGGCGAGGTCACGGGCGACGAGGTCCGGCAGCCGGGAGCGCACCCGGGCGGCCGCCATGGCCGCGCTCGCCCCGCTCCACAGGAAGAGGGCGATCACGACGGCGAGCACGAAGTCGACTCCGGCGGGCCGCTGGTCGAGGAACGTCTCCTGGGCGAACGGCCAGAGCAGCACCAGGACCGCGAACACGCGGCCCACCCAGCCGGCCACCATGGTGCCGCGGTGGACGTTGTGGGTCAGGCCCCACACGGCCGACTTCAGCACGCGCCCGCCGTCGAGCGGGAGCCCCGGGACGAGGTTGAGCGCGGCGACGAACAGGTTGGCCCCGGCCAGTCCCTGGACCGCCATCCGCAGCAGTCCGGCGGGCTCGAGCAGCAGCAGCGCGAGCGCCACGCCGCCGACGGCCAGCGACGTCAGCGGTCCCACGACCGCGATCCAGAACTCGTGGCGGGGTCGCCGCGCCTCGTCCTCGATCGCGGTCGCGCCCCCGAGGAAGTGCAGCGTGATCGCGCCGACCGGGTAGCCGTAGTGCCGCGCGACGTAGGCGTGCGCAGCCTCGTGGAGCAGCACCGAGCCATAGAGGATCACCGCGAAGGCCAGGCCCGCGACGTACTTCCACGCGCCGAGCCCCGGGGTCACCTCCTCGACCCGTGGCGAGACCATCACCGCGATGAGGATGGCGACGAGGAACCACGAGGAGGTGACGATCACGTCGCTGCCCGCGATGGTGCCCAGCTTGATGGCGCCCGGCGGGCGCGGGCGGGACGGGCCGGGGTGATGCTCAGACACTCTGAGAGGCTACTCGACCGCCGGTCGTGTGCGGGCGGCGAGGCCGGGGCTGTCGGTGCGGTCGCCTAGGGTCGGCTACGTGAGCGTGCAGCAGGAGTCCCCCGCCGTCCCCCTCTCGACGCCGATCGACGGCGTCGACGTCCTCGGCGCGCTCTCCCCCAGTCGGGCCGGAGACTTCGTGACCTGCCCCCTGCTCTACCGCTTCCGCACGATCGACCGGCTGCCCGAGCCGCCCTCGCCTGCCGCGACCCGCGGCACGGTCGTCCACAAGGTGCTCGAGCAGCTCTTCGACCTGCCTGCCGCCGACCGCACGCCCGCACGGGCGCAGGAGCTGCTCGAGCCCGCCTGGGCCGCGATCCTCGAGGCGGCTCCCGAGCTGGTCGACCTCTTCCCCGACGACGAGGACGGCGACGAGGCGGCGGCGTGGCTCGCCTCGTGTCGGACCGTGCTCGAGCGCTACTTCACTCTCGAGGATCCGCGCCGTCTCGAGCCCGCCGAGCGCGAGCTCTACGTCGAGACCGTCCTCGACTCGAGGCTGCTCCTGCGTGGCTTCATCGACCGGGTCGACATCGCGCCCGACGGGCGCGTGAGAGTGGTGGACTACAAGACCGGGCGCGTGCCTGCGCCGGGCTTCGAGGCGAAGGCGCTCTTCCAGCTCAAGTTCTATGCCCTGGTCATCTGGCGGACGCGCGGCGTCGTGCCGGCGATGCTGCAGCTGATCTACCTCGGCAGCGGCCACGTCCTGCGCTACGTCCCCGACGAGGCCGACCTGCGCGCGACCCAGCGGAAGGTGGAGGCCATCTGGCAGGCGATCCGCGCTGCCGAGTCCTCGGGCGACTGGCGGGCCAGCCCGAGCAAGCTATGCAGCTGGTGTGCCCACCAGGCGCTCTGCCCGGCGTACGGCGGCACTCCCCCGCCACTGCCGGGCTCGGCCTCGCCGGAGGCCGCGGGCGACGACACGGACCTGGACTGAGGCGCTCACGGCAGGAGGGCCGGCAGGTCCGCCTTGGTGAGCCCGGCGAGCGTCGGCCGGAAGATGCGTCGTGGGCCGGCGAGCACGGGCACGTGGTTCTCGACGACCAGGACGGTGCAGCCGGCCGCCTCAGCGGACTTGGCGCCGGTGTTGGAGTCCTCGATGGCCAGGCACTCCTGTGGCCGCACGCCGAGCGCGGCCGCCGCGGTGAGGTAGGGCTCCGGGTGGGGCTTGCCCTGCTCGACCTGGTCGCCGGTGACGACGACGCTGAAGGTCTCCGGTGGGAGCTCGGCCAGGATCGGGGCGACGAAGCGCTGGTACGACATCGTGACGAGCCCGCAGCGGATTCGGTGATCGTGGAGGTCCGCGAGCAGCTCACGGGCGCCCGGGCGCCAGGGAACCGACTCCTCGACTCGGGCGACGACACCGTCGAGCAGGGCCTCGACGATCTCGTCCGGGCTGAGCTCGAGCCTCATCCGCTGCTTGATGTAGCGGCCGGACTCCAACAGGTCGTTGCCGACGAGCGACAGCGCGTCCTCGCGGGACCACGCGGCGTCGTACTGCTCCGCGAGGGCGAACTCGGTGTCGATCCAGTACGGCTCGGTGTCCACCAGGGTCCCGTCCATGTCCCACAACGCGGCCGCCAGCTTCACGTCCGGATCCTTTCACAGCCCGGTCACCTTCGCTCCGCCCGTGGGGAACGAGTGGTGCGCCAGAGCAGGAGCCATGACAATGCCTGCAAGGTCGCGATGATGGCGGCCAGGACGGTGATGCTGTGGTCGACGAGGGAGCCTGCGAGGGCTCCGCCGGCGAGGGACCCCAGGCCTTGGACCGCGGCGAACACGCCGTAGGCGGTGGCGCGGCGGCTCGAGGGGACGAGGTCGGCGACGTACGCCTTCACAGTGGAGTCCTGGATGCCGGTGGCGGTGCCCCAGATCGCCACTCCGACGAGCACCAGCCACAGCCGGGTCGCGAAGACGCAGACAGGTAGTACCGCGACGAGCACCGGAACGAGCAGCAGCACCCGTCCGCCCTTGCGGTCGAAGAGGTGACCGGTGCCGAGTGCCGCAACTGCCTCGACCGCCATGGCGACGGCGTACACGAGTGGGACCGCGGCCAGCGAGACCAGTCCTGCCTGGACGAACCGATATGACATGACGCCGAAGGTCATCAGGCCGGCGGTCGTCAGAGCGGCGGACAGGGCGAACAGGTGGAACGCTCGCGGTAGGTCGCTGGCGATCGCGGCCTTGCCCAGCGCTGCGAGCAGGCTGGATGCCGGGGCCGCCGCAGTCTGGTCGTCGTGCTCGGGCTCGGAGGTGATCGGGGCGCGCCGGCGCAGTTGGGCCAGAAGCAACAGCGCGAGCGCTCCAGGAACGGCGAGGAGCGCGAAGCCGGGCCACAACACCCCCGTGAGCGCGGCGACTCCGGCGAGCAACAGCGGTCCGGAGAAGGCACCGATCTGGTCGAGTGCCTTGTGTACGGCGAACCCCTTGCCCCGGCCGGTCGAGGTAGCCATGCGCGCCAGGAGCGCGGACTTGGCCGGGCTGCGGACGGCCTTTCCAGTGCGCTCGAGCATGATGAGGGTCGCGGCGACCGCGAGGCCGGCGCTGCCGAGGAACGCAGTGATCGCGAGAAGTGGGACGCATACCGCGGTCATGGCGTAGCCGATGACTGTCAGTCGCCAGTGGTTGTCGCTGCGATCGGCCCAGACTCCGGTTCCCAGCCGTAGGACCAGGGCGACGGCTTCCCCTGCGCCGGTGATCAGGCCGACGGTGAGTGCAGACGCGCCGAGAGTGCCCAAGAAGGGGCCGGCCATGGCGCGCATGCCCTCGTAGACCATGTCAGCAGCGAGACTGACCAGTCCGAAGGCGACGACGGTGCGCCACGCGGACCAGGCTCCGGCACGGGAACCTGACGCTGCGTTCTGGCGCGCGGCTGGCCGGCTCACGCGACCCGAGTCTCGCAGGCGCCTCGCTGGCAGTGGTCGCAGAGGGCACTCCGAGGCACGGTCCGCAACCGGAACGCCGCCGGCGCGACGGGTCGCCCGGGTTCTGTCATGTGGCGGACGGTAGGGAGGGTCAGATGAACGGTTGATGAATCGCGCCACTCGCGCGGCGGACCGGCCGTCTTCCTCGGCCGGTGGACCGCCTTCTTCCGGGCCGTGATGCCCGGAATCGCAGGGCTGAGCCGAATGCGCTATCCGGTGTTCCTGATCTGGAACGCCATCGGCGGCATCAGCTGGGGTGTCACATTCAGTCTCGTCGGATACTTCGCCGGGGCTTCGTACGAGCGGGTCGCCTCCACCATCGGGGAGGGAGCCGCCATCGTCGTACTCGCCGCTCTCGTCGTGTGGCGCGTGCGACGGCACCGGCATCCGTCGGGCCGGGGTACGGCCGATGAGAGGCAAAGAGAAGCTTCCGTGGTTGCGGTCGGTACCCGGGCCCAGTGTCAGTCCTCCGGGTCGTAGCCGAGGTTCGGGGCCAACCAGCGCTCGGTGTCCTTCATCGTCCAGCCCTTGCGGCGGGCGTAGTCGGCGACCTGGTCCTGGCCGAGACGGCCCACGACGAAGTACTGCGACTGAGGGTGGCTGTAGTAGAGGCCGGACACCGACGCACCCGGCCACATCGCCATTCCGTCGGTCAGCTTGATGCCGGTGTTGGTCTCGACGTCGAGGAGGTCCCAGATGGTGCGCTTCTCGGTGTGGTCGGGACAGGCCGGGTAGCCCGGCGCGGGACGAATCCCGGTGTAGCGCTCGGCGATGAGGTCGTCGTTGGATGCCTGCTCGTCCGGGGCGTAGCCCCAGAACTCGGTCCGCACCCGCTGGTGGAGGCGCTCCGCGAACGCCTCCGCGAGCCGGTCACCGAGCGCCTCGACGAGGATCGCGGAGTAGTCGTCGAGCGCCGCACGGAACTCCTGCACCTTCTCCGGCAGGCCGATCCCGGCCGTCACCGCGAACGCGCCGATGTGGTCGCGCAGCCTGGTCGACGCGGGCGCGACGTAGTCGGCCAGCGACCGGTTGGGGATCCCCTCGCGGTGGACCCCCTGCTGGCGCAGCTGGTGGAGCACCGTCCGCGTCTCGGTCCGCGCGTCGTCGGCCCACACGGTGATGTCGTCGGGACCGGTCGCGTTGGCCGGGAAGAGTCCGTAGACGCCGCGCGCCGTCACCCACTTCTCGGCGATCATCTGGTCGAGCATCGCCTGGGCGTCGTCGTACAGCTTGCGGGCAGCCTCACCGGTCTGCGGGTTGTTGAGGATGTCGGGGAACCGACCCTTCATCTCCCACGCGTTGAAGAACGGCTGCCAGTCGATGAACTCGCGCAGCTCCGCCAGGTCGTAGTCGTCGAGGACCGTCACTCCGGGCGTCTTCGGCTGCGGCGGCTCATAGCCCTCCCACTCGATGGGGCTCGCGTTGGACTTGGCCTGGGCGTAGGTGAGCTGCGGCCGGTCCTGCTTCTGCGCGTGGCGGGCCCGCAGGCCGTCGTAGTCCGCCTTGATCTGCTCCAGGAGGACCGGCCGACGCTCGTCGCTCAGCAGCGCGGCGGCGGTCGGCACGGACCGGGACGCGTCCTTGACCCAGACGACGGGGCCGTCGTACTTCGGATCGACCTTGACCGCCGTGTGGGCGCGGCTCGTGGTCGCGCCGCCGATGAGCAGCGGGATCGTCAGGCCGAGACGCTGCATCTCGCCGGCGAAGTTCACCATCTCGTCCAGCGAGGGCGTGATGAGACCGGACAGGCCGATCATGTCGGCGCCCACCTCGGCCGCGGTGTCGAGGATCTTCTGGGCCGGCACCATCACGCCGAGGTCGATGACCTCGTAGTTGTTGCACTGGAGCACGACGCCGACGATGTTCTTGCCGATGTCGTGCACGTCGCCCTTGACCGTGGCCATGACGACCGTGCCGTTGGTGTCCTTCTGCGCCGCGAGCTCGGGGTTGTTGGCCTTCTCCTCCTCGATGAACGGGATGAGATAGGCCACCGCCTTCTTCATGACGCGGGCGCTCTTGACCACCTGCGGGAGGAACATCTTGCCGGCGCCGAACAGGTCGCCGACGACGTTCATGCCGTCCATGAGCGGGCCCTCGATCACCTCGATCGGCCGGCCTCCACGGGCGGCGATCTCCTGACGCAGCTCTTCGGTGTCGGCCTCGGCGTAGGTGTCGATGCCCTTGACCAGCGCATGGGTGATGCGCTCGGCGACCGGGAGGCTGCGCCACTCCTGCGCCTGCTCCTCCGCCTCCTGGCCGGTCTTGTTGTAGTTGCCGGCGATCTCCAGGAGCCGCTCGGTCGCGTCGGCTCGGCGGTTGAGGACCACGTCCTCGATCCGCTCGCGCAACGTGTCGTCGATCTCGCTGTAGGGCACGAGCTGGCCGGCGTTGACGATGCCCATCGAGAGCCCCGCCGCGATCGCGTGGTAGAGGAACACCGCGTGGATCGCCTCGCGCACGGGGTTGTTGCCGCGGAAGCTGAAGCTGACGTTGGAGATGCCGCCCGAGATCTTCACGCCCGGGAGGTTCTGCTTGATCCAGCGGGTGGCCTCGATGAAGTCGACGCCGTACGTCGCGTGCTCCTCGATGCCGGTCGCGACCGCGAAGACGTTCGGGTCGAAGATGATGTCCTGCGGGTCGAAGCCCACCTGATCCACCAGGATGCGGTAGGCGCGCTCGCACACGGCGATCCGGCGCTGGTAGCTGTCGGCCTGGCCGTCCTCGTCGAAGGCCATGACGACCGCCGCCGCGCCGTACCTCTTGCAGAGGCGGGCGTGCTCGATGAAGATCTCCTCCCCCTCCTTGAGGGAGATGGAGTTGACGATCGGGCGGCCCTGCACGTTCTTCAGGCCGGTCTCGATGACGTCCCACTTCGAGGAGTCGATCATGACCGGCACCCGGCTGATGTCGGGCTCGGAGGCGATCAGCTTGAGGAAGCGGTCCATCGCCGCGACCCCGTCGATCATGCCCTCGTCCATGTTGACGTCGATGACCTGGGCGCCGTTCTCGACCTGCTGGGCCGCGACGGTCAGCGCGGTGTCGTAGTCGCCCGCCTTGATCAGGTTGCGGAACTTGGCCGACCCGGTGATGTTCGTCCGCTCGCCGACGTTGACGAAGAGGCTGTCGGCCTTGACCGCGAACGGCTCGAGGCCGGAGAGCCGCAGCGCGGGCTCGATCGTGCTCGGCGTCCGGGGGGCGAGCCCCTCGACCCGGCGTGCGATCTCGGCGATGTGAGCCGGCGTGGTCCCGCAGCAGCCGCCGACGAGGTTGACGAAGCCCGCTCCCGCGAACTCGTGCAGGTGGCCGGCCGTCTCCTCCGGGCCTTCGTCGTACTCCCCGAAGGCGTTGGGCAGGCCCGCATTGGGGTAGCAGGACACGAAGGCGTCCGACACCCGGGCGAGCTCGGCGATGTAGGGACGCATCTCCTTCGCGCCGAGGGCGCAGTTGAGGCCCACGAGCAACGGCTCAGCGTGGCGCACGGAGTCCCAGAACGCCTCCGTGACCTGACCGGACAGCGTGCGCCCCGAGGCGTCGGTGATGGTGCCGGAGATGACGATCGGCCAGCGCCGGCCGTACTCCTCGAAGACGCTCTGCACGGCGAAGATCGCTGCCTTCGCGTTGAGGGTGTCGAAGATGGTCTCGATGAAGATGAGGTCGGCGCCGCCCTCCAGCAGACCCTTCGTGGCGGTGGCGTACGCCGCCACGAGCTCGTCGTAGGTGACGTTGCGCGCACCCGGGTCGTTCACGTCCGGGCTGATGCTGGCCGTCCGGCTGGTCGGACCGAGCGCCCCGGCGACGTACCGCGGCTTCTCGGGGGTGCTGAACTCGTCCGCGACCTCGCGGGCGAGCCGTGCCGACTCGTAGTTGAGCTCGTAGGCGAGCTCCTCCATGCCGTAGTCGGACTGCGAGATCACAGTGGCGTTGAACGTGTTGGTCTCGATGATGTCGGCACCTGCGGCGAGGTACTCGCGGTGGATGCCGACGATCAGCTCCGGCTGGGTCAGCGACAGCAGATCGTTGTTGCCGACCACGTCCGTGGGCCAGTCGGCGAAGCGCTCGCCGCGGTAGCCCGCCTCGTCGGGCCGGTCCCGTTGGATCGCCGTCCCCATGGCGCCGTCGAGCACCATGATCCGCTCGCGAAGGATCGCGGTCAGGTCCTCGGTCGGGTCGGGGCGCAGGCTCACGGTGACAGGCTCCTCACTGGCCGCGGGGCCACGGCCGATACAAGGCTACGTACAGCGTCCCGGGCCGGAGCGCCGTTCCCAGATCGTGACACCCCCCATCTTGGGGGCCGAAATCCCCGGACCGGCCGGCCCGGCTCCCATCTGGTGATGCTGGCGGACGCGGCCCTCCACCCGAGGCCCTAGTGTGGAAGGGTGATCGAGATCGAGGAGACCCATGCGCTGGTCGACCCCGTCGTCATCGCCGCCTTCGAGGGCTGGAACGACGCGGCCGACGCGGCCTCTGCCGCCGTCGACCACCTGATCAACGTCTGGGGCGCGCGCGTGGTCGCCACCATCGATCCCGAGGACTTCTACGACTTCCAGGTCAACCGGCCGATGGTCGGCACCGACGAGCGCGGGCATCGCCGGCTCACCTGGCCCACGACGCAGATCGCCGTCTGCTCGCCACCCGACCTGGACCGCGACATCATCCTCGTGCGCGGCCTGGAGCCGAACATGCGCTGGCGCCAGTTCTGTGCGGAGATCCTGGCCGGTGTCGACGACCTCGGCGGCCAGCTCGTCGTCACGCTCGGGGCGCTGCTCGCCGACACGCCCCACACCCGGCCCATCCCGGTCAACGGCACCGCCACGGAGCCGGAGCTCGTCGACCGGCTGCAGCTGGACTCGCCGTCGTACGAGGGACCCACCGGCATCGTCGGTGTCCTCCAGGACGCGTGCGTCAAGCTGGACATCCCCGCCGTGTCGTACTGGGCCGCGGTCCCCCACTATGTCGCCCAGCCGCCGTGCCCGAAGGCGACCCTCGCGCTCGTCAACCAGCTCGAGGAGCTCCTGCAGTGCGCGATCCCCCTCGGTGACCTGCCCGAGGACGCCCGCGCCTGGGAACGCGGCGTCGACGAGCTCGCGAGCGAGGACGAGGACATCGCCGACTACGTCCGCGCGCTCGAGGAGACGCGGGACACGACCGACCTGCCCGAGGCGTCGGGCGAGGCCATCGCGCGAGAGTTCGAGCGCTACCTCCGCCGCCGCTCCGAGGACTCCTGAGCGAGCGTCCCCGGCTTCGCGGGGCGTCGTACGCCGCCCGAGCGCGCGCGGCCGGTGCGGAACGGTCGAGTCGGCGTAGATGGACGCCGGCTCGGCGTCAGAGGCTGAGGCCGAGGGCCGCGTCCACGAGGGCGGCGATCGTGGCGCCGGCGGTGGCGTCGGAGGTCTCGGCGAGGCCCGAGGTGCCGAGCGTGGCGTCCACCCACGACTGGACCGCGGCGACGGCGCGCGGAGCGTCCAGGTCGTCGGCGAGGGCCGCGAGGACGGTCTCGGCGACCGGCGCGGCGTCCGCGCCGCGGCCGAGCGCGACGGCCCTGCGCCAGTCAGCGAGGGTGTCGACGGCGTCGAAGAGCTGGTCGTCGGTCCACTCCCAGTCGCTGCGGTAGTGGTGGCGCAGCAGGACGAGCCGGATCGCCATCGGGTCGACCTCGCTGTTGCGCAGCGCGGAGACGAACACGAGATTGCCGCGCGACTTCGACATCTTGTGACCGTCGTAGGCGACCATGCCGCCATGGGTGTAGACGCGGGCGAACTCGCGGCCGGCGGCGTGGGCGTGGCTCGCGGACATCTCGTGGTGGGGGAAGACCAGGTCGGAGCCGCCGCCCTGGACGGTGAACCCCGCGCCGAGGTAGGTCAGCGCGATCGCCGAGCACTCGATGTGCCAGCCGGGTCGTCCCGGGCCGTACGGCGAGGGCCACGACGGCTCCCCCGGACGCTCGGCGCGCCACACCAATGGGTCGAGCGGGTCCTTCTTGCCGGGCCGGTCCGGGTCGCCGCCGCGCTCGGGGAAGATCGCGAGCATCTCGTCGCGGCTCATCCGTGACTCGGCACCGAACCGCTCGTCGGAGGCCACCGAGAAGTAGAGGTCGTCGTCGACGCGGTAGACCGCGCCCGCCTTCTCCAGCTCCGCGATGAGCTCGAGGAAGAGCGGGATCGACTCGACCGCACCGGCGTACGTCGCCGGCGGGAGGACCCGCAGCGCCTCCATGTCCTGCCGGTAGAGCTCGGTCTCGCGCTCGGCGAGCTCGACCCAGTCGACACCGACCAGCGTGGCCCGCTCGAGCAGCGGGTCGTCGACGTCGGTGACGTTCTGCACGTAGGTGACGTCGTGGCCGGCGTTGAGCCAGGCACGGTAGAGCAGATCGAAGGCGACGAACGTGTTCGCGTGGCCCAGGTGGGTGGCGTCGTACGGCGTGATCCCGCAGACGTAGAGCGAGCGCCGATCGTCCCCGGTGTCGGTCGTCACGACCTCGCCCGAGGCGTGGTCGTAGAGCGAGACCTCGGGCCCCTTCAGCGGAAGCGTGGGGAACGCGGGGGCAGACCAGGAACGCATGACCTGCACTCTACTGACGGGCCGAGCCGCCTCAGAACGGCGGCCACGGGATGACGTGCCAGTCACCCCGGGGCGCCGGCAGCGCACCCTCGGCCAGCAGCCGGTCGCAGCGCTCGGCGAGGGCCTCGACGTCCCAGTAGGCGAGGTACGGCGACAGCGACTCCTCCAGGGCGCCGTCGAGCCCCGCGCGGACCGCGCGGACCCCCGCGACCTCCTCGTCGGTGAGCGGCGAGCCCATCCACCCCCACAGCACGGTCCGCAGCTTCGGCTCGCTGTGGAAGGTGAGACCGTGGTCGCAGCCGTAGCGGTGGCCGTCGGCCATCTCGAGCACGTGGCCACCCTTGCGGTCGGCATTGTTGACGACCACGTCGAAGACCGCCATCCGACGCAGCGCCGGCGTGTCCTCGTGGACGAGGGAGACCGGCTCGTCACCGGCGCCGACGCCGTCGAAGACGTGCAGGTAGCCGTCCGGGACGCGTCCCTCCGGAACGATCGTCACGGCCTCCTGGGCAGGGTCGACCTCGCACCAGCGTTGCACCATGCCCACGCCGTGTGGGCCCTCGCGGAGCCAGGTCTCGGGCACGACCCCCCAACCCAGGGCCTCCGAGACGAGGTAGGCCGCGATCTCCCGGTGGGCGAGGTTGCCGTCCGGGAAGTCCCACAGCGGCCGCTCCCCCGACACCGGCTTGTAGACGACGGCGACGCCGCCGATGCTGCCCACGAACGTCGCGTTCGAGGCGACCCGGATGCGACCGTGGAGCACCAGCTCGTCGTCGTACAGGTCGAGGGCCGGCTCGCTCATCGCCGGCCCCTCAGACCGGGTCACGGCGCTTGAAGCCGTTCGCGCGCACGCACAGGTGCCCCTCGGGGTCGATCGGCTCTCCGCAGAACGGGCAGCTCGGACGCCCGGCCTCGACCACCAGCTCGGCCCGCTTCACGAACGCCCGGGCATGGGCGGGGTCGAGCCTCACCAGGAGCACCTCCTCGGGCTCCGGCTCCTCGTCCTCCTCGCCGACCTCGAGCTCGTCACCCAGATCCGCGCTGTCCACGAACGGGAAGACCTCGACGACCACCCGCTCCTGCTGCGGGTCCCAGGAGAGCGTCATCGTGCCGACCCGGAACTCCTCGTGGATCGGCTGCTCGAGGGGGTTGGTGTCCTCAAGGTCGTACGGCGCGACCGCGGGCACCACCGTCGAGGAGCTGCTCATCACCTCGTCGAGCAGCTCGTCGAGCCGCTCCGCGAGGGCCGCGACCTGCTGCTTCTCCAGCGCGACGGTCACCAGCCGGGTGCCGGCCCGGGCCTGCAGGAAGAACGTCCGGGAGCCGGGCTCCCCCACGGTGCCCGCGACGAAGCGCTCGGGCGGGTCGAAGGCGTGAACGACTGGCATGGTCCAACCCTATTCGCTGGTCGGTCGGCCCTCAGGCCGGTCCCGCGCCACCACCGACGACCGCGTCGGCGGACTGCGCGCGCCCCCGCGGGCCGCCCTTGCGACGGGTCTTCTTCTTGGGCGCGAGCCAGGACAGGTCGCCGGCGTGCGTGTTGGTCGCGAGCACGAACGGACGGGTCTCGGTGTAGCGGATGATCGAGACCGAGGCCGGGTCGACGCTGATGCGCTGGAAGAGGTCGAGATGCATGCCGAGCGCGTCGGCGAGGACCGACTTGATGATGTCGCCGTGGCTCACCGCGAGCCAGACGCCGGCGTCGCCGTACTCCTCCTGCACAGCGGCGTCGTGCCGGCGTACGGCGGCGACCGCGCGCGCCTGCATCGCCGACATCGCCTCGCCACCGGGGAAGACCGCCGCCGAAGGCTGGGTCTGGACCGTTCGCCACAGCCTCTCCTTGGCGAGATCGCGGATCTTCTGCCCCTGCCACTCGCCGTAGTCGCACTCACTCAACCCACGCTCGGTGACGACCGGGAGCGCCTCGCCGTCACGCTCGGCGAGGATCAGTCTCGTCGTCTGCTTGCAACGCTCGAGCGGACTGGAGACCACCCGCGCCAGGGGCACCGGCACGAGCCGCTCCCCCGTCCGCTGCGCCTGCGCCTGTCCGGTCTCGTCCAGCTTCACACCGGGCAGCCGGCCGGCGAGCGTCCCGCTCGCGTTGGCGGTGGTCCGGCCGTGTCGGACGAGGATGAGCGTCGCCATGCGCCCGAGAGTAGCTAGCCTGCGAAGGTGATCGTCGACAGTGCCCTCTACCGAGGCGGTGAGCGGGTCGACCTGCACTGCCCTCCACACGACTACGTGACCTTGCGCTCGGGTGTGCAGCAGCACGGCGACTTCGTCTGGCTCGGGCTCTACCAGCCGAGCGAGCGCGAGCTGGCGGAGGTCGCGGAGGCGTTCGAACTCCACCCGCTGGCCGTCGAGGACGCGTTCAAGGCCCACCAGCGCCCGAAGCTCGAGCGCTACGACGACGCGCTCTTCCTCGTCATCAAGACGCTTTGGTACGTCGACGAGGACGACGCCGTCGAGACGGGTGAGGTCAACATCTTCCTCGGCCGGGACTACGTCGTGACCGTCCGTCACGGACGCGGTTCCAGGCTCGCGCCCGCCCGACACCTGCTGGAGGCGGAGAACGACGTCCTCACCCAGGGCCCGTTCTCCGCGGTGTACGCCGTCGCGGACTTCATCGTGGACGGCTATCTGTCCGTCGTGGCGGACCTGACCGAGGACGTGGACGAGGTCGAGACGTCGGTCTTCTCCGAGGAGCGCACCCGCGACTCCAAGAGGATCTACGCCCTCAAGCGCGAGCTGGCGGAGGTGCGCCGCGCGGTGATGCCGCTGCGCGAGCCGGTCCGACGCTTCGCCAACGGCGACCCCACCGTGGTCCAGGCCGGGCTCGACGAGGACCTGCAGCCGTTCTTCCGCGACGTGCTCGACCACCTGAACGCCGCGGCGGAGAGCGTCGACAGCCTCGACTCGCTGCTCTCCTCCGCCTTCGAGTCCCACCTCGCCCGCATCTCGCTCCAGCAGAACGACGACATGCGCAAGATCTCCGCCGGCGCGGCGCTGGTCGTCGTGCCGACCCTCATCGCCGGCGTCTATGGCATGAACTTCCACCACATGCCGGAGCTCGGCTGGCGGTTCGGCTATCTCTACGCGCTGCTGCTGATGGCCGCCTCGGTCGCCGGGCTGTGGGTGTTCTTCCGCAAGTCCGGCTGGTTCTGACCCGTGTGATGGCGCGGGTGACGGTCAGCGTGCGCCGGAGCGCACGGTGAGGGTCACACCGTCTGCTGCTCAGGTCGGCGAGACGACCCCGAGGCCGAGCAGCACGAGCAGCACGACGCCGAGCGCCACGCGGTAGGGCACGAAGCGGCCGATCGAGTGGTGCGAGACGAAGCGCAGCAGCCACGCGACGCTGGCGTAGGCGACGACGAAGCTCACCAGCGTGCCGACGACGACGGGACCCGCGCTGATGCCATGGACGTCCTTGAGCTCGTAGAGCCCGGCGGCGGTGAGCGCCGGGATCGAGAGGAAGAAGCTGAGCCGGGTCGCGGTGACGCGGTCCAGGCCGCGCAGCAGCCCGGCCGAGATGGTCGCACCGGACCGGGACACGCCGGGGATCAGCGCGACGCACTGGACGAGCCCGATGATGATCGCGTCCTTCATCCCCAGCTGCTTCTCGCCGCGCTCCTGGCGCCCTGCCCGCTCGGCCCAGACCATGACCGCGCTCCAGGCGATCAGGGCCCCGGCGACCCACCACAGCGAGCGCAGCGGGCCGGAGATGACGTCCTTCGCGAGCAGTCCGACGATGCCGATCGGGATCGTGCCGACGATGGCGTACCAGCCCATCCGGTGCTCGAGGGTGCCGCGGTACTCCGGCTTCGCCAGCCCCTTGAACCAGCCGCCGACGATGGCGACGATGTCGCGGAAGAAGTAGACGAAGACGGCCGCGATGGCGCCCATCTGGATGACGGCGGTGTACGCCGTCACCGCGGCATCGTCGATCTCGAGGCCGAGGGCCTTCTCGGCGATCGTCAGATGCCCAGTGCTCGACACCGGCAGGAACTCGGTGAGGCCCTCGACGATGCCCAGGACCACGGAGTCCAAGTAGTTCATGTGCAGCTTTCCGGTACGGCGGCGGGACAGCCCCGAAGCCTAGGGGGTCGCACCTGAGCGGATCATGAACACTCCCGGGGCGGCGTGCGATTCACCACCGACACGGGGACCAACGTCCCTGACGGCGAGCCAGATGCGGCGACACGCCGTGCGCGGGCTAAGTTCTGACGCATGCAGACACGCCTCGTGGGAGCCACCGGCCTGCGCGTGTCGAGCCTGGGGCTCGGCACCATGACCTGGGGCCGCGGCACCGACGAGCACGAGGCGCGCGACCAGCTCATCGCGTTCGCCGAGGCGGGCGGGACGCTGGTCGACACCGCGGCCGGCTACGGCGACGGCGCGTCCGAGGAGCTGATCGGCTCGCTCGTCGGCGACGTGCTGGCGCGCGACGAGATCGTCCTGGCGACCAAGGCCGGCATCTCGCGTCGCAGCGGTGCCCGACGCGTCGACACCTCGCGCGGCAGCCTGCTGCGGGCCCTCGACGGCTCGCTCAAGCGGCTCGGCACCGACCACGTCGACCTCTGGCAGGTCCACGCCTGGTGCGACGACGTTCCGGTGGAGGAGACCCTTTCCGCGCTCGACCTGGCGGTGAGCAGCGGCCGGGCGGCGTACGTCGGCATCTCCAACTACAGCGGATGGCAGACCGCGCAGGCGGCCACCTGGCAGCGCGCGGTCCCGAGCCGCACGCTCCTCGCCTCGACGCAGATGCAGTACTCCTTGATCGCCCGCGAGGTCGAGTACGACGTCGTCCCGGCGGCCCAGGCGCTCGGCCTCGGGATCTTCGCCTGGTCGCCCCTGGCCGGCGGCGTCCTCACCGGGAAATACCGCACCGGCATCCCCGGTGACTCGCGCGGCGCCAGCAGCGACTTCGGCCGTCGGATCGAGACCTACCTCGACGACCGTGGCCGTGGCATCGTCGAGGCGGTCTGCCGCGCGGCCGACGGGCTCGGCTGGTCGCCCCTCCAGGTGGCGCTGGTCTGGGTCCGCGACCGGCCGGGTGTGACCGCCCCCATCCTCGGTGCCCGGACGTGCGCCCAGCTCCAGGCCGCGCTCGGCGTGGCCGAGCTCACGCTCCCACCGGAGATCGAGGCGGCCCTGGACGACGTTTCGGCCGACTGAGAAGATTCCTCGCCCACCGCCCCGCCCTGACAGCAAGCCCGAGGAGGACCGCATGGCTCGCACCGACCGCCGACCGCCTCGTTCCGGGGTGGAGTGGGAGTTCGACAAGGTGACCTTCTCGCGGGAGTTCTCCCGCAACGTGGTGACCAAGCTGCTCGTCGAGCGCGCGGAGTACGGCGGCTGGGAGCTCGACCGCGTGCGCATCACCCCCGATGGCACCCGTCGGGTCGTCCTGCGGCGCAAGATCATCCGCGCGGTGCGGACCGCCTGAGGCGTACGGCGCCGGCCACGACGGTGCGCGACGTCTCGCCGAGCATCGCCCCGGCGAGGGCCCCGAGCCCGTTCCGCAGGACGTCGGAGCTCTGGCACACGCCCGTCCCGGCGACACTCTGGACGGCCTCGATCCCGGCGCTCAGGGCCACGCAGGCCAGCACGACGGCCCACCACCGTCCCGAGGCGAGGGTCGCGAACAGGGCGAGCGGCACGAAGAGGAGGACGTTGAGACGCGCCTCCGGGCTCGCCAGGGAGAGCCCCGGGGAGAGCAGGCACCCGCGCCCCAGTTCCAGCGGGCCGCCCGAGCGCGCCAGGGTCGTCGCGAGGACGAGCGCCGTCCCGGCGCCGGCCAGCGCAGAGGTGGCGCAGCGCCACCCGGGCCAGCCTCGGCGCCGGCCGACCAGCCAGCCGGCGACCACGAGGACGACCCCGGCGCCGGCGAGGGTCGCCTGGACGGCAGGGTCGCGCAGCACGATCCGTGCGATGACATCCAGACCGTTCACGGGCGGCAACCTATCGGGCGGACGGACCGGTCGTGAGCCACGGCACGCGACGGCGCCGAGCCGGGCCCAGCCCGTGTCCGGGCTCAGCCCGCGTCCGGGCCCAGCCCGCGTCCGGGCTCAGCTCACGGGCTTGACCCAGCGGCGCCACTCCGGCTGCGGCGTATAGCCCGACGAGCGCCACAGGGACTGTCCGAGGTCGTTCCCCTCGAGCACCATCGCGTCGAGCCGCCCGGCACCCAGGGCGACCAGGCGTTCCTCGGCCGCGACGAGCAGCCGGCGCGCCAGTCCCCGACGACGGTAGTCCGGGTGCACGGCGAGGCGGTAGAGATGGGCGCGCCAGCCGTCCCAGCCCGCGACGATGCTGCCGACGAGACGGCCGTCGAACTCGGCGACCACGCACGCCTGCGGATCGCGCGCGAGCAGCCGCGCGACCGCGTCGGCGCTGTCCGAGGGACGGCTGTCGTTCTCCGCGGCCACCTCCCAGAGCGCCAGCAGCGCCGCCACGTCGGCGCGTTCGGCAGCCCGTAGCCGGATCTCTCCCATCGGCGCCTCAGACCTGGTCGAGGAACCGGTCGAGCACGCGCGCGCCGAACTCCAGCGCGTCGAGCGGCACCCGCTCGTCGACACCGTGGAACAGACCGGTGAAGTCGAGCTCCTCGGGGAGTCGCAGCGGCGCGAAGCCGTAGGACCGCATCCCGAGCTTGCGGAAGTGCTTGGCGTCCGTACCGGCGGAGAGGAGGTACGGCGCCACCAGCGCCTCGGGGTCCTCCGCGAGGAGCGAGCGGCTCATCGCGTCGACCAGGGCGCCGCCGTACGGCGACTCCCACGGCTGCTGGTGGGAGACGAAGTCGATGTCGACGCCCTCGCCGCACAGTGCCCGGAGGGTGTCGAAGAAGTCGTCCTCGAAGCCGGGCAGAAACCGTCCGTCGACATGCGCGGTCGCCTCGGTGGGGATCACGTTGACCTTGTAGCCGGCGTCCAGCATCGTCGGGTTGGTGACGTTGCGGAGCGTCGCGGCGAGCATTCGGGTCGCCGGGCCGAACTCCTCCACCAGCGACTCGGCGTTCTCCGGGGTCACCTCCACTCCCGCGAGCTCGCCGACCGAGGCCAGCAGGGTGCGCATCGTCGGCGTGAGCTGGACCGGCCACTCGTGCGCCCCGATCCGGGCGACGGCGCCCGCGAGCCGGGTGACGGCATTGTCACGGTTGATCATCGAGCCGTGGCCCGCGCGACCACGGGCCGTGAGGCGCATCCACGACATGCCCTTCTCCGCGGCCTCGACGAGGTACATCCGGCGGCCCCGGACGGTGGTCGAGAAGCCGCCGACCTCGCCTACCGCCTCCGTGCAGTGCGCCAGCTCGTCGGCGTGGTCCTCCACGAGCACCTGGGCGCCGCGGTGACCGCCGGCCTCCTCGTCCGCGGTGAAGCAGAGCACTATCGGGCGCGCCGGCACCTGGCCGCTGCGCTGTCGGTGGCGTACGACGCTGAGCAGCATCGCGTCGAAGTCCTTCATGTCGACCGCGCCACGGCCCCACAGGTAGCCGTCCTGGATCTCCCCCGAGAAGGGGTCGACCTGCCAGTCCTGAGCGGCCGCCGGGACGACGTCGAGGTGGCCGTGCAGCAGCAGCGCGTCCTTCCCCGGCGGTCCCCAGTGCGCGACGACACTGGCGCGACCCGGGTCGGACTCGTGGATGGTGGTCGGGATGCCGACCTCGTCGAGCAGGCCGGCGACGTACTCCGCCGCCTTCCGCTCGCCGGGCCCGGAGCCGTCTCCGTAGTTGGTCGTGTCCATGCGCAGCAGGTCGCGGCAGATGTCCACGACCTCGGCGTCGACGCCGCCGGCGGCCGCCGACACGGTGGTCTCGTCCCGAGGCTCCATAGCGCCACGGTAGCCAACCCTCCCGTCGTCGCGCCGCACGGGCACGGAGGGGACCCGACACGCGCAGCCTCGTGGGGGCCTGAGAGAATCCACAGATTTGACGAGGATCGCGGCCGAAGACGTGCTGAGGGGGGACCTGCCGGGTTACCGTCATGGAAGCCCGCCTCCCCCGACGGCCCCCGGAGTCACCATGACGCACCACCCCGCCTCGCCGCCCGAGCACCTCATCGAGCTCGGCCACGTCGGGAAGGTGATCCGCAACGCCCTGCTCCTTCTCGTCGAGACCGTGATGGTCCCGACCGCGATCCTCTACGGCTGCATGCAGACCGTCGGCACGGTGCCGGGCCTCGTGGGCGTCATCGTCTGGTGCCTCGGCACCATGGCGCTGCGCTGGGTGCTGGGGTCGCGCGTGCCCTCCACCCTGCTGCTCGTCGTCGGCATCCTCGTGCTGCGCACGGCGATCGCCTTGGCGACCACGAGCGTGTGGCTCTACCTCCTCCAGCCGATCGCGGCCTCCGTCCTGATGGCGATCGTGTTCGTCGGGTCCGCGCTGCTCGGTCGGCCGATCACGCAGAAGCTCGCGCAGGACTTCATCCACCTGCCCGAGCTGCTCCTCGCCGACGCCCGGATGCGCCGGATCTTCATCGAGGTCGCGCTCATCTGGGGCTTCACGCGCATCCTCGACGCCGGCCTGAGCCTCAACTCGCTGCTCAGCTGGGGTGCCGACGCCGGCGTGCTCGTCCGCGGCATCCTCTCCGTCGGGCTGACGGCCCTGTCGGTGATCGGCTGCGCCTACTGGGGTTGGCGGCGGATCCACCGGATCCCCGGCGTCCGGTTCCGCTTCGGCCTGCCCGCGACCGACGCCGCCTGACCACCGGCCCCGATCCCCGGCGGCACTCCCGGCGCGTCGTCAGGCGAGCGCCGCGAGCTGTGCGCGCGTCGGGACGTAGGGCGCCAGCAGGAGCCTCATCCCGGCCTCTTCGGGGGTACGGCTGCCCTTCCGGGCGTTGCACGCGCGGCAGGCCGCGACCGTGTTGAGCCACGTCCAGCCGCCCCCGCGCGACTGCGGCAGGACGTGGTCGATCGTCCGCGCGGGGGCCGCGCAGTAGGCGCACCGGCCACGGTCGCGGAGGAACACGCCGTCGCGGGAGTAGCCGGCGGGGCGATACATCCAGTGCATCGCGACGTACCGCACCAGACGCACCGCCTTCGGCCACGGGTGTGGTCCGATCATCCGATCCGTGCCGTCGGGGCCCTTCGCCGCCTCGTGGACCACGGCGACCTCACGGAACAGCATCAGCACGGCATGCTTGAAGGACACCCGCCCCAGCGGCTCATAGGAGGCGTTGTAGAGCGTCACGGCAGTGAGGGTCGCGCTCACCTGGCCACCTCCTCCCGGCCTGCTCGAGCCGAGCGTCGCACGACGTCGTGTTCGTCCGTCTCCATCATGGTCCCTGCCGCTCCGCGGAAGGGACCATCGATATTCCAACCTGCCCTTCCCTACAGTGACGCCAGGTCGTGATCCGGATCACAAGCGCGGCCACTCGATCCTGCCCAGACGGGCCCGCCCGAGAGGAGCTCCGATGACCGAGCGAGGGACGCACGACACGTCGCGGCGATGCGGCACCAGGCGGCCGGCATGACCGCGGTGGACATGCCCCGCGGCAGCATCCTCGGCACTCGCGTCCAGCGCGTCGAGGACCCGGAGTTCCTCACCACCGGGGCCGTCTACACCGAGGACCTCACCGATGAGCGCCTGACCGGCGCCGTACGCCTCACCTACGTGCGCGCGCCCATCCCCCACGCGCGGATCGCCTCCATCGACACCTCGGCCGCCACGGCGGCCCCCGGCTGCGTCGCCGTGTTCACCGCCGCCGATCTGACCGACGTGCCCGAGGCCGGGCCGGCGATGCCGATGTTCCCCGCGCCGATGGCGCAGTCGCTGCTCGCCTCCGGCACCGTGCGGTACGTCGGCGAGCCGGTCGCCGTCGTCGTCCACGAGGAGCGGTACGACGGCGAGGACCTCGCCGAGCTGGTGGAGGTGGACTACGACCCGCTCCCCGCGGTCGTCGACCCGCGCAAGGCCGTGGCCGGCGAGACCCTCCTCTTCCCCGAGGCGGGGACCAACGTGGCGATGGCGCAGCCGCCCGAGCACGCCGACGACTTCTTCGCCGACTGCGAGGTCGTGGTCACCCACGAGATCGTCAACCAGCGCGTCGCGGTCGCGCCGCTCGAGGTCCGTGCCGCCGCGGCGGTCTGGAGCGACGACCGGCTGACCACCTGGATCCCCAACCAGGGCGCCCAGGGCTCCCAGGCCGCCGTCGCCGGCGCGCTCGGCCTGCCGAAGGAGCAGGTCCGGGTCATCACCCCGGCGGTCGGTGGTGCGTTCGGTGCGAAGTTCGGCGCCGACCCGGAGCACATCCTGGTCGGCTGGGTCGCCCGCCGGCTCGGACGACCGGCGACCTGGGTGGAGACCCGCTCGGAGAACATGGTCGGGATGACCCACGGCCGCGGCCAGGTCCAGACGATCGCCATCGGCGGCGACCGCGACGGCAACATCAAGGCCTACCGGCTCGACGTCGTCCAGGACACCGGTGCCTATCCGCGCATCGGTGCGGTGCTGCCGACGCTCACACTCCTCATGGCGCCCGGGGTCTACGACTTCGACCGGATCGAGACCTCCTTCGCCAGCGTGGTCACCAACACGACGCCGGTCGGTGCCTACCGTGGCGCGGGCCGCCCCGAGGCCACCGCGGTCGTCGAGCGCGCCATCGACCTGTTCGCCGCCGAGATCGGCATGGACCCTGCCGAGGTCCGCCACCGCAACGTCCTGCCGGCGTTCACAGAGCCGGTCCAGTCCAAGGGCGGTGCGCTCTACGACAGCGGCGACTACACGATGGCGCTCGACACCGTGCTCAAGGCCGCCGACTACGACGGACTGCGGCGCGAGCAGGCCGCGCGCCGCGAGCGCGGCGACACGAAACTGCTCGGCATCGGGCTCTCGACCTACGTCGAGATCACCGGCGCCGGGATGGAGGCCGGCAACCCGCGGGAGAACGCCACGGTCGAGATCCACCCCGACGGCACGGCCACGATCCTCACCGGCACCTCGCCGCACGGCCAGGGCCACTCGACGGTCTGGGCGATGCTGGCGAGCGAGGAGCTCGGCATCCCGATCGAGAAGATCACGGTGAAGTGGGGGGACACCGACCTGGTGCCCGAGGGCGGCGGCACCGGCGGCTCCCGCAGCCTGCAACAGGGCGGCGCCGCGGTGAAGCAGGCCGCGGTCGAGCTCGTCGAGGTGGCGCGCGGTCGCGCTGCCGACCGGCTCGAGGTGGCGCCCGAGGACCTCGTCGTCGATCACGCGCTCGCAGGCCTGTCGGTCAAGGGCGTGCCCGACACCGGCATCTCGTTCGCGCAGCTCGCCGAGGACGAGCCGCTGCGCGTCCGGACGGTCTTCAGCGCCCCCGGGGCGACCTACCCCTTCGGGGCGCACGTCGCCGTCGTCGAGGTCGACGTCGAGACCGGCAAGGCGACCCTCGAGCGCCTCATCGCGCTCGACGACGCCGGTGTGATCATGAACCCGCTGATCGCCGAGGGGCAGCGCCACGGCGGGCTCGCCCAGGGCGCGGCGCAGGCCCTGCTCGAGGAGGTGCTCTACGACGAGGACGGCAACCCCACGACGACGACGTTCGCCGACTACCCGATCGTCACGGCCACGGAGCTGCCGAGCTTCGAGCTCGTGACGACGGAAACGCCGACGTCCTACAACTCGCTCGGCGCGAAGGGCATCGGCGAGGCCGGCACCATCGGGGCCACCCCCGCGGTGCAGAACGCCGTCATCGACGCGGTCGCCCACCTCGGCGTACGTCACATCGACATGCCGACGAGCCCGATGCGGATCTGGTCCGCCATCAACGACGCGGCCGGCGCGGCAGCCGGCGAAGGGAACGGGAACTGATGCAGGTCACCATCACGGTCAACGGCGAGACCCGCACCGACGAGGTCGAGCCCCGGCTGCTGCTCGTCCACTACCTACGCGACGTCGCGGGGCTCAAGGCCACCAACATCGGGTGCGACACCAGCTCCTGCGGCGCCTGCACGGTCCACGTGGACGGTGAGTCGGTCAAGTCGTGCACGGTCCTGGCGGCCCAGGCCGACGGCACCAGCGTCACGACGCTCGAGGGCCTGGCCCAGGGCGAGACGCTCCATCCCGTGCAGACGGCGTTCCGCGCCGAGCACGGCCTCCAGTGCGGCTTCTGCACGCCCGGCATGGTGATGGCCGCCGCGTCGCTGCTGAAGGAGAACCCGAGCCCGAGCGAGCAGGAGGTCCGTGAGGGTCTCGAAGGCAACATCTGCCGCTGCACCGGCTACCACAACATCGTCCGCGCCGTGCTCGCCGCGGCGGACACGATGGCGGGCAAGGACGCCACCGGCACGGACGCCAGCGGCTCGGACGCCGAGGCGGTGACGGCATGATCCCCGCCGCGTTCGACTACGTGAAGGCCGACACGCTCGACCACGCCGTCCAACTCCTCGCGGAGCACGGCGAGGACGCCAAGGTCATCGCCGGCGGCCACTCGCTGCTCCCGATGATGAAGCTGCGGCTCGCCTTCCCGACCGTGCTCATCGACATCCGCCGGGCGGCCGACGCGTCGTACGTCCGGGTGGAAGGTGAGGAGGTGGCCATCGGTGCGCTCACCCGGCACGCCGACCTGGTCGCCTCCGACGTCCTTGCCGCCGAGGCGCCGCTGCTCGCCGAGGTGGCCGCCCACGTCGGGGACCCACAGGTCCGCCACCGCGGCACCATCGGCGGGTCGGTCGCCCACTCCGACCCGGCCGCCGACCTGCCCTCCGCGGTCCTGGCCTCCGACGCCACCCTCGTCCTCCAGGGCCCCGGCGGCCGTCGTGAGGTCAAGGCCGCCGACTTCTTCCTCGGCTACTTCGAGACGGTCCTCAGCCCCGACGAGCTCCTCGTCGAGCTCCGGGTGCCTCGGACCGGCACCGGGGGCTGGGGCTATGAGAAGTTCGTACGCCGGGCCAACGACTGGGCCATCGTCGGTGTGGCGACCGTCGCCGGCCGGGTCGCCCTGGCCAACATGGGCAACAAGCCGCTGCGGGCCGCGCGGACCGAGGAGGCGCTCGCGTCCGGGGCGTCGATCGCCGACGCCGCCGCGCTCGCCGCCGAGGACACCTCGCCGGTGGAGGACATGCACGCGAACGCGGACTACCGCCGCCACCTCGCCCGGGTTCTCACCCGGCGCGCCCTGGAGGCCGCCGCGGCCCGGCCCTGACCGACGACCGCGAAACGGCCCCGTCCGCTCTGCCGAGCGACGGGGCCGCCTGCTCCCTCCAAGAGAGCGGTTCCACGATACCCCCAGGGGCATGCGTCGCGGGGCTCCTGCGCGCCGCCGGCCCGCGGGCGAGAACGCGCTGCGCGACCCGCGTCGTACGGGAGCGGCCGCCGTCGCGCCCGTCGACGCGAGCGTGGTGCACGCTTGTTCGCGGCGCCTCGTAGCCTGAGGGTCATGGGAGCTCGCTGGATGAAGAAGGCCCGGAGCGTGCGTGCCGTGTGCGCGGCGGTGGTGGTCCTGTTGCTCACGGCTGCCGGTTGCGCGGGGACGGGGTCGACGCCGGAGGCGGGCTCCACCACCACGTCGCCGCCGGCCTCGCACGCGTCGTCCCCGACGGCGACGCAGACACCGAGCCCACGGCACTACCCCACCGGCCCGCCGATGCTGCTCGACAGCATCGCTCCGCTCAGCGGGACCACCGTGGGCGTGGCGATGCCGATCTCGATCGTCTTCACCGACCCGGTGGCAGTCTCGGCCCGGAAGCGGATCGAGGAGCACATCCGGCTCACCACGTCGGTGCCGGTCGTCGGTGCGTGGCACTGGTTCAGCGACCGACGGGTCGACTTCCGTCCGAAGGCCTTCTGGAAGCCGGGCACCACGGTGTCGATGGTCGCCGGCTTCGACCACGTCGGCGACGGCCACGGGCGCTACGGCACGCACAGCTACACCCGCACCTTCACGATCGGCAGCGATGTCCGCACGCACGTCTATGTGAACCAGCACAAGACCGTGGTGAGCCGGGACGGCAAGGTCCTGCGCACGATGCCGAGCGACGCCGGCAGCCCCGACTGGCCCTCCTGGGACGGCACGATGGCGGTCGTCAACAAGTCACGCACCGTTCGAATGACCTCCTGCAGCGTGCACATCGCCTGCGACAAGAACGACCCCAACTACTACGACCTCACCCTGCCCTGGGACGTCCGGATCACCTGGTCCGGCACCTTCCTCCACTACTCCACCGGCGACCCCTATCCCGGGCACAGCTATGGGTCCCACGGCTGCGTTCACCTCTCGTACGCCGACGCGAAGTGGTTCTACAACCTGGTCAAGCAGGGTGACCCGGTGACCATCACCGGATCGCCGCGCGGCAAGGCGGCCGGCGACAACGGGTACGCCGGCTATGACCTCTCGTGGAGCGAGTGGCTCGCGGGGAGCGGGATGAAGCAGTTCACGACCCACGTCTGAGCGGACGACCCGACCGCACACCGACCGCACACCGTCCGCCCGCCGTCCGACGCAGTCGCGGCCGTCGTACGCGTGGACCTGGCGGCCGGTCGCTAGACCCTCGCCCGGCCCGGGTCCGCACGATCTCGGGTGCGCTACTTGCCAGCGCGCCTGTGCGGATACCGGGGAGCCATGAGTGACCACCGTGACGCCACCGCTCCTGCCGGCCGCCGACTGGGGGCGCGGCCGTGACGGCACGCAGCACCCGTCCCCGCCGCCGTGGCGTCGACCTCGACGGTGCGGTCGTGGTCATCACCGGGGCGTCGAGCGGGATCGGCCGGGCGACCGCGCACCGGTTCGCCGCCGAGCACGCCCGCCTCGTCCTGGCCGCCCGCGCGGCCGCGCCGCTGGACGAGGTCGCCGCCGAGTGCCGGGACGCGGGCGCGCCCTCCGTCCTGACCGTTCCGCTCGACGTCGTCGACGCGGCGGCGCACGAGCGCCTCGTCGCGCGGGCGGTCACCGCCTTCGGGCGGGTCGACGTCTGGGTCAACAACGCGGCCGTGATGTCCTATGGCACGGTCGAGAAGACACCCGTCGAGATCCAGCAGCGCATCGTCGAGGTGAACCTGCTCGGCGTGATGTGGGGAACCCGCGCCGTCCTGCCCGTCTTCCGCCGCCAGGGTCGCGGCGTCCTGATCAACGTCTCGTCGCTCTACGGCAAGGTGGCCACGCCGTACGTCAGCGGCTACGCGGCCAGCAAGTTCGGCATCCTGGGCTTCACCCAGACGGTCCGCCAGGAGATGCACGACGCGCCCGGGGTCGCCGTGTGCGCCGTGCTCCCGGGCTCGATGGACACCCCGATCTTCCAGCACGCGGCGAACTATCTCGGACGAGCGGTGAAGCCGGTGCCGCCCGTGTCGTCGCCGGTCCGCGTCGCACGCGCGATCGTCGACCTGGCACGGCGGCCCCGGCGCCAGGCTCAGGTCGGTCAGCTCCAGCACCTGGTGAGCATCGGGCACGCGCTGCTCCCGCGCGCCTACGGTGACCTCGCCCCCGGGGTCATGCGCTTCGTCGCGGTCGGTCGACGGCCGCAGGCATCGGGTCCGGGCAACGTCCTCCCGCCGGACGCCGCGAGCGACGCCCTGCTCGGGCACTGGCGCAGCCCCCGGGCGCGGGCCGCTGCCGCTGCCCTCGGCGTCGCCGGTACGACGGCGGCCGGGCGACTCCTCTGGGGTCTGCGAACCCGGCGACAGGAGGGGTCCCATTGACCGGACGCTCGATCCCACGGCGTCTCGGCGCAGGGCCCCACGCCGGAATGGAGGGCCCGGGGTCGACGCTCGCCGACGTCACCGCCCGGACGCCGCACGACCTCGCCGTCTGGACACGACGAGCCTTCCTGCTGGTCGTGCTGCTCTTCGTCGTCGCCGGGCTCGCCGGCCTCTTGGGCGTGCGCGCGGCAACCACCTCCGCGGCCGCAGACGGCTACGACCTGTCGCTGCAGTACCCGAGGGTCGCGCGGGCCGGGCTCGACGTCCCGTGGCAGGTCACGGTGACCCACCCGGGCGGCTTCCATGGCCCCGTGGTCCTCGAGGTCACGGGTGACTACTTCGACATCTTCGAGTCGCAGGGCATCTCCCCCGAGCCGTCGCAGGAGACTGAGGACGGCACCTGGTGGCGGCTCACGTTCGACCCTCCACCCGGCGACACGCTGGTCGTCTCGCTCGACGTCTACGTCCAGCCCTCCAGTCAACGCGGGCGCGGCGGCACGCTCCGAGTGCTTGACCACGGCACCCCGACGGCCAGCGTCGACTTCACGACCTCGCTGCTGCCATGAGGGGCCACAGCCGAATCGACCGCCGTAGGGCGAGCGTGGACCGGACGGAGGAGCGCGGATGGAGATCGTGATCCGAGCACTGGTGATCTTCTGCTTCCTGTGGTTGGTCACCCGCGCGGTAGGACGCTCGACGCTGGGTGAGCTGAGCACCTTCCAGTTGCTGCTCTACGTCACCATGGGTGACCTCGTGCAGCAGGCCGTCACCCAGCAGGACTACTCCCTGACCGCGGGGATGCTCGCGATCAGCACCTTCGCGCTGCTGACCGTCTCCCTCTCCTGGGTCCAATGGCGCTTCCCGCGGGCCCGCCCCCTCACTGCCGGCCGCCCTGTGCTGGTCTGGCGCGACGGCGGGCCCGTCGACGAGGCCATGCGTGAGCAACGACTCGCCGTCGCCGACGTCCTGGTGGCCGCACGCGAGCAGGGCATCCGTCGTACGGACGAGATCGAGTATGCCGTGCTCGAGGCCGACGGCCGGTTGTCGTTCTTCACCCGCGAAGCCGGCTCCTCGGACGACGACGGAGCGCCCGAGACCGCGCCGCAGACGTGAGCGGGCCTGCGCATGGGCGGCGGCGTGGAGGTGTTGTCGGGACGCGGTGTGGGGACTGTTCGTCTCGAGGATTCGGACCCGCCGTCCTTCCAAGGAGAGATCGTGGACATCACTGAGCTGATCCTGTTCCAGCACCACGAGCAGCGCCGGCAGTTCGCGCTGCTCGACGAAGTTCCTCCCGACGACACCGACACCCTCGCGGGTCTGTGGCGCCGGCTGAGCGTGCTGCTGGAGGTGCACGCCGAGGCGGAGGAACGCTACTTCTACCCCGAGCTGCTCCGGCTCGGGCACGGTGCGCCGGGGTCGGAAGACGGCCCGGAGGAGGAGACCGAGGACGCCATCAAGGACCACAACGAGATCCGGGACGGGATCCGCAAAGCCGACGCCCACCCTGTCGGAAGCGAAGCGTGGTGGGAGGGGGTCCGCGAGGCGCGCGAGGCCAACAGCGACCACATGGCTGAGGAGGAGCGAGAGGATCTCGCCGACTTCCGCAGGCATGCGGACTTGCAGACCCGGCACGACATCGCCGTGAAATTCATCGCCTACGAGGCCGCCCATTGGTCAGGGATCAAGCCCGTCGACAAGGACCCTGAGGAGTACGTCGCGCGCAACACCTGACGCGGGGTCTGCGTTCGCCGGTCGGGAGCATCGCGAATACGCGCGGAGGGGACTTGAGGTGCTGTACGTTCCGTAAGTCTGAAGAAGGCGGTGGCCGCGATGGTCAGGGATTCGGTGCTTGCGCCGCGTGCCGCCGGGCGCGAGCGCACCAAGAGACCGGTGGCGCGGACGCGCCGGTGGTGGCTCCACCCGCTGTCCGTCGTCGTACTCCTGGTCGGTCTCGCCGTGACGGCCGGCCTGTCGGCGGTCTCGCGGGTGAACTACGACCACAACGAGCGCCGCCAGGTTGCCACGCAGGCCCAGCTGGCCGCGGCTGCGGTGGCGGTGGGACCGGTCGACCTGCAACGCCTGCTGGGTCGCGCGACCACGCTCGTCTCCGCCACTCACAACGTCAGCCTGTTCGACGGCGCCCTCAAGCAGTCGGTGCCGCAGCCGTTCGTCAGCGTCCGGCTCTTCCACATGGTCGACGGTGCTCCTCGGCAGGTGCATTCGCTCGGGCAGCCGACACGGCTGGACACCGCATCGCCGCAGGCGCAGGACCTGCTGCGGCGTGCTGCCTCCAGCGGTTCCCTCACGCTGACACGGGTGGCGACCGCGACCAGCCAGCGTCTCGGCTATGCCTTCGCCGGTACGACCCTCGGCCAGACCTACGTCGCCTACGCCGAGCAGGTGCTGCCGGGCAACCGGCGCATCACCCTCCCTGCGGAGTCTCCGCTGGCGGACATGACCTTCGCGCTCTACTACGGCAAGGCTGAGAACCCCGATGCGCTCCTGGAGACCAACGCCGAGGACCTGCCGCTCGGCAGCGACGCGGCGCGAGTCACCATTCCCTTCGGTGACCACGTCCTGTCTGCGGCGATGACCCCACGGACACCGCTGCTCGGCACCTTCGCCGCCAGACTCACCTGGCTGATCGCCGGCGCCGGCGTCCTGCTCAGTGCGGTCATGGCGCTGCTCACTGAGCGCCTGGCACGGCGTCGAGCCATCGCGGAGCAGCTCGCGCGGGTGACTGGGCAGCTGTATCGGGCGCAGCGCGGTGTCGCGGAGACGCTGCAGACGGCGCTGCTACCCCATCAGCTGCCCACCGCACCACGGCTGGCGGTCGCCACCCGCTATCTGGGCGGGACCGAGGGCATCGAGGTCGGCGGTGACTGGTATGACCTCATCGAGCTTCCCGAGAACCGCATGTTCTTCACCGTCGGGGACGTCTCCGGCCGTGGCTTGAGCGCGGCCACGATGATGTCGCGGCTGCGCCACAGCATCACTGCATATGCCGTCGAGGGCAACGACCCAGCCATGGTCCTCACCAAGGTCAGCGGCCTGATCGACGTGCTTCGCGACGGGCATTTCGCCACCGCCCTGTGCGGCATCATCGACCTGGACACCGGTGTCATCACCGTGGCCAACGCCGGCCATCCCCCGCTCGTGCTGGTCACTGACGGTGTCGCCGAGCAGGTCGTCGCCCCCGTGTCCCCGCCTCTCGGCGTTGGCTCGCACTACGCGACCACGGACGTCCCGCTGAGGTGCGGTGCCGTCATCCTGGCCTACACCGACGGACTGATCGAACGTCGCGACGAGTCCATCGACGCCGGCATCGCACACCTGTGTCGCGTCGCCAGCCGGAGGGCCGACCTGGAGAACCTGCTCGACACGGTCCTCACCGAACTGCTGCCGCAGAATGCGGCGGAGGACGACACCGCCATCTTGGGGCTGCGATGGGCGCCGTAGACACGCTGACTGCCGCGGTCGACCAGGATCCGGACGGCACGCCCGTCATCGTCCTCGCCGGCCAACTCGACCTCGCGACCGCGGAGATCGCACAGCGTGCCCTCGCGAAGGTCCCCACGGCCGGAGGCGCCGCGGGGCGGGATGGATCCGCCGGCGACGTCGTCTTCGACATGACGGATCTGACGTTCATGGACAGCTCCGGCCTGACCGTCCTGCTGACGGCGGTCAGCACCGGCCACGCCGTCCGCGTGCGACGTCCCACGAACGTCATCCGCCGCATCATCGCAACCACCGGGCTCAGCGAGATCCTCCCCATAGAGCCATGACCAGCGCCCACTACCCCCTCCATCCCGCCTCCGTCTCGAAGGCTCGCGCCTTCGTGGCCCACGCGCTGGACCCTGTCCCCGAGGAGCTTCGTGACTGCGCGGTCCTGGTCACCAGCGAGCTCGCGACCAACGCCATCACCCACGCCCACAGCGCTTTCACCGTCAGCGTCACGCTGACCGCGGAGCACGTCCACCTCGCGGTCACCGACGAAGGCGGAGGGATGCCCCGCCTGCGACACACCGGCCCGACACAGGCGCACGGCCGCGGCCTGCTGATCGTGAGCAGCCTTGCGGACCGATGGGGCGTCGACGCCCAGAACGCAACGACGTCGGTCTGGTGCACGTTCGCCGTGAGGCCACGCGCGACGTTCGACGCGTCGGGCTCCCAGGGCGTACCCGTGCCCGACAGCGACGAACGTTCCTGACGCCGTTCTCGACTCCACGCCGACCGACTTCGCTGCTGACCGTGCCCGTCAAGGGCGTGGGCAAAGAGCTTTGGGCACCGGCCGACGGCGCGCACCCCATGGTCTGCTTCTTCGCTCGAGTCTCGAGCCAGGGATCGGGGATGCCGCGGCCGCCGCGAGGTGCCTTGTCCAGAACTCCGCCCCACCCAGGCACTCCGGCGCTATGAGGATCTGCGCGGCGCCTGCACGACCCGGGCGCAGCAACAGAGCCACGGACCGTGTGCACATCAACGCCTCCTCCGGTGGGGAAGAGCAGAGCGGACCCGCGATGCCTCCTAGGCTCTGCCGGCTCTCGGGCGGCGAACAGCTGGATCTGGTCCGAGGACGTCTGATCGGAACCGCGCGATGGGTCGCTCATACATCGCACCAGGGTTCAAGGTACCCGCGCAGCGGGTAGACAGGGGTTGATGGATACCTCGTCGCCGACCTACCTGGTCCTGGATCTGACGGGCACGTTCGCCTTCGCGCTCAACGGCGCGCTGACGGCGATCCGGGTCGCGCGGCTGGACATCGTCGGCGTGGTGACACTGGGGATGTTGACCGCGCTGGGCGGCGGGATGGTCCGTGACACCCTGCTCGATGCCCTGCCGCCGGCAACGTTCCGGGACTGGCACTACCTGACCGTCGCGGCCGGCGGAAGCCTGGTGGCGTTCATGGCCAGCCGCAGTCTCGATCGACTCGCGACTCCGATCCTCATGCTGGATGCGGCCGGGCTGAGCCTGTTCGCCGTCAGCGGGGCCCTCAAAGGCCTCGAATTCGGTATCGGGTTCGGCCAGGCGGTCATCTTGGGAGCGATCACCGCCGTCGGCGGCGGCACCCTGCGCGACGTCCTGATCCGCGAGATCCCGTCGGTGCTGACCAGTGGCCTCTACGCCATCCCAGCCCTTGTCGGTGCCTTCGTGGCGGTGACCGGAGACCGCCTCGGGATCTCCGACCTTCCCTCAGCGGTCACCGGAGCGGTCGTCTGCTTCATCATCCGGATGCTCGGTGTGCGCTTCGACGTCCACGCGCCACGACCACGATGAACAGCACAGGCGCATGATGAAGACATGGCCAATGAAGCAGTGACCGCCGTCCTCGACGGCCCAGAGGGCCTGGAGTCCGTCCGGAATTGGCAGGAGGAGTTCTACCGCGACCTGCACGCCCATCCCGAGCTCCCCCACCAAGAGCATCGAACGGCAGGCAACGTGGCCGTCCGCCTACGCGAGGCCGGTTGCGAGGTTCACGAGGGCATCGGCGGCACCGGCGTCATCGGCGTCCTGCGCAACGGAGACGGTCCGACCGTGCTGCTGCGCGCCGACATGGACGCCCTCCCCGTGCGAGAACGGACCGGCCTGCCCTACGCCAGCACGCAGACCACCGACGACGGCACCCCGGTAATGCACGCCTGCGGCCACGACGTACACGTCACCTGCCTGCTCGGCGCCACCACCCTGATGGCCCAGGCATCCCGGGCCTGGTCAGGGACGCTCGTCGCGCTCTTCCAACCCGCCGAGGAGACCGCCGACGGAGCACAAGGCATGGTCGACGACGGGCTCGCTGCCCTTGTCGACAACGTCGATGTGGCGATGGCCCAACACGTGCTGCCGTTTCCTGCTGGCACGGTTGGCACACGCTCGGGCCCGATGCTGTCGGCTGCGGACAGTATGAAGATCACCGTCCACGGACGCGGCGCCCATGGGTCGATGCCCCAGGCGGCCGTTGATCCCGTGGTCCTCGCAGCCAGCATCGTGATGAGACTGCAGACCATCGTCGCCCGCGAGGTAGCACCCAGCGACACAGCGGTCGTCACCGTCGGAAGCGTTCAGGCCGGCACCAAGAGCAACGTCATCCCGGACCATGCGGTCCTCCAGCTCAACGTCCGCACCTACAACGAGCACACCCGTGCCGCCGTGCTGGCCGCGATCGAGCGGATCGTCCGCGCGGAATGCACCGCCTCCGGGTCACCCGAAGAACCCGAGTTCGAGATGTTCGACCGCTACCCCCTCACGGACAACGACCCTGGCGTCACCGAGCAGGTCGCGACCGCCTTCGCGGACCACTTCGGCGACCACGCCATCGATCTACCCCAACAAAGCGCGAGTGAGGACTTCAGCGACATCCCCCACGACCTTGGCGCTCCGTACACCTATTGGGGCATCGGGGGGATCGACCCTGACGCCTATCGCGCCGCCGAGCAGGCCGGACGCATCGCCCAAGACATCCCCGTCAACCACTCCGCCACCTTCGCACCCGTCCTCCAACCCACCCTGGACACCGGCACCCAAGCACTCGTCGTGGGAGCCCTGGCTTGGCTTCGCACGGATTCCCCGTAAGCACCGGAGATCCCCCTTGCCCTCGATCCACCGACTTTCCCATGGCGGTTCATCACGGGAGGCGCGCGGACCGAGCGGCCCCCTCGGTGCCCCCAAAGCCCGAAATGGAAAGTGGCCCTGACCATGTTTTCCCTGGTCAGGGCCACTTTCACTCGCGTGCGCGAGGGGGGACTTGAACCCCCACCCACTATACGTGGACTAGCACCTCAAGCTAGCGCGTCTGCCTATTCCGCCACCCGCGCGAGTGCGAGAAGAACGTTAGCAGTGTGGCCGCCCGGAATCGAATCGGGGCCGCCTCGACACGTGGCGCGGCGCCGGCCGGGCCGGATCCGACCGCGGCCCCGTCCCGGAAGACCCGGTTCCGGTCGGGACCTTGGCCCCACCGCAAGGGGTCCGTTTCCCTCTCCACCCCTGGGGTGGGCCGGTTCAGGCTGGGGGCACTCGCATCGGAGGGAGCGGGAGATGGAAAGCACCATACGTCGCGGCACGCCAGGCGTACGACGGGCGCTGGTGGTCGTCCACGAGAGACCGGTCGGCCCGGTGGCGCGGGTCGCCGCGGCCGTCGCGGCGGCCCTCCGGGCGGAGGGCGTGACCGTCCGGGTCGTCCGACCCGACGACCTGGTCGACTGGGCCGACCTCGACCTGCTGGTCATCGGGGCGTCCGCGACGGCGCTGGCCACCCGGCGCGACCGCGGGACCGGACTCGGGCACTGGCTCGCGGCGCTGCCGCAGGGCGGCGACGCAGGGCCCGCGCTGGCGACGTACGAGACCCGGCTCAGCCGCCGCGGGCTCCGGCGCGGCGCCGCCGTACGCACGACCCTCGGCCTGTCGTCGCGGGGCTGGCGGGTGGCGTCAGTGCCGGCGACGTTCTTCGTGGGGGCGAGCGGAGCGCTCGGCGTCGCCGAAGTCGCGCGCGCGTCGCGGTGGGGGTACGACCTGGCCCGGGGGGCTCAACGGCACGGTCCACTCGACGACGGTCCCGCCCTGCTCGCCGGGGCAGACCTCACAGGTCCCGCCGAGCTCGTGGGCGCGCTGTCGTAGGTTCGCCAGGCCGCTCTCCACGACCCCGTCCGGGACGCCGAGCCCGTCGTCCTCGACACGCAAGGTGATCGCGTCGGCGACCCGCAACAGGACCGAGGCGCTCGCCGCATGGGCGTGCCGCGTGACGTTGGAGAGCATCTCGCTCAACGCCGCCACCAGATGTGGCAGCAGCACCGGGGCGATCTGGGTGCGGACCGGCCCCTCGAACGCGAGCTGCGGGCGGAACTTCAAGGCGCTCGCCGCCCGCTCGACGACCCGGGTGACGGTGCTCTGCGCGTCGTCGGCGCGCTCGGTGCTGCCGAGTTCGAAGATCGTCCGACGGATGTCGCGGATGGTCTCGTCAAGACCGTCGACCGCCGCGTCGACGACGCGGGCGATCTCGCCGCCGTCCGGGGCGCGGAGCGCGCCTTGGAGGCTGAGCCCGATCGCGAACAGCCGCTGGATCACGACGTCGTGGAGGTCGCGTGCGATCCGGTCCCGCTCCTCGAACAGCCCGAGCCGTTGCTGGTCGTGCGCGCTGCTCACGATCCGTAGCGCCAACGACGCCTGCTCGGCGAAGTTGCCGAGCATCGCCGGGTCGAGGTCGTGGAAGCGGGCGCGACGCTCCGGCGCCCACCCGAGGGCCACGACTCCGTCGGTCCCGGCACTGGACGAGAGCGGCAGCAGGATCACCGGTCCGAGCGACGGCCAGCCGAGGGCGTCCGCCACCTCGGCGTACGTAGGCTCCGAGGCCAGGTCGTCGACGACGAGCGGCTCCCCTGTCGTGATCACCCGGGCCGAGAGCGGCGTGGCCAGCTCCTGCCCGACCAGGCCGCCGTTGTCGAGCTCGGCGCCGGAGACAACGCACAGGCTCAGGCGCTCGATGTCCGGACCGAGCAGCACCCAGGCGAGATCGGCCTCGGCCAACTGGCGCGCGCGGTCGGCGACCAACTGCAGCGCCTCCGTGCCGATGTCGCCCGCGACGAGCCGTGCGATGACCTCGGCGGTCGCCTGCAGCCAGCGCTCGCGCCGGACGGCCTCCTCGTGCAGCTGCGCGTTCTCGATCGCCACGCCGGCCGCCGACGCCAGCGCGACCACGATCCGCTCGTCGCTCTCCGTGAACTCGGGGGCCTCGATCTTGTCGGTGAGATAGAGGTTGCCGAAGACCTTGCCCCGGATCAGGACCGGCACGCCGAGGAACGACGTCATCGGCGGATGCTGGACCGGGAAGCCGTACGACGCCGGGTGACCCGCGATCGACGACAACCGGACCGGCTCCGGGCGGTCGATGATGAGTCCCAGCAGTCCGTGGCCCGCGGGCGGCGGCCCGATCTCGTCGATCTGCTCGTCGCTGAGCCCGTGCGTGACGAAGGTGCGGAGCCGCTGCCGGCCGTCGGTGCCGAGCACGCCGAGCGCGGAGTAGCGCGCCCCCGCGAGGTCGCCGGCGATGCGGGTGATCCTCGCCAGCAGGTCGTCGAGCGAGAGCTCGGCCGCCAGCGTCACGACGGCGTCGAGCAGCAACTGCCAGCGGCTCTCCTCGTCGTGGTGCTCACCCATCGGGCCTCCCCTTGTCGACGCGCAGCCGACGTGCTCACGCTAACAAGCACTCGGACCCCCGGGAGGCGAAAGCCCGGTTCCCGGAACTCTACGCTCCGCTCCCCGTCGCGGCACCGCTCACCCCGGCCAGGACACGGCCGGGACCCGGTCCAGGATGAGGCTCACTGATGGCGCGCGGCGAAGAGCGCAGCCTGCGTGCGGGTGCCCACCCCGAGCTTCGCGAGGATCGAGGAGACATAGTTCTTCACCGTCTTCTCGGCCAAGGAGAGGCGCTCCCCGATCTGCCGGTTGGTCAGCCCCTCCGCCACGAGCCCGAGGATCCGGCGCTCCTGCGCGGTGAGCCGACCCAGCACGGGGTCGGTGTGGTCGCCACCGCGCACGCGCGCCAGCACCCGGGCCGTCACCGCGGGGTCCAGCGTGGAGTGACCCGCCGCCACCCGTCGTACGGTCACGACGAAGTCGTTGCCGCGCACCTGCTTGAGCACGTAGCCGGCGGCACCCGCCATGATCGCCGAGAAGAGCGCGTCGTCGTCGTCGAACGAGGTGAGGACCAACGCGGCGATACCGGGGTCGACGGCACGGATCTCACGGCAGACGTCGATCCCGGAGCCGTCCGGCAGGATGCCGTCGAGGATCGCGACGTCGGGCCGGAGCGCGGGGATGCGACGGGTGGCCTCCTCGGCCAGCCCCGACTCGCCGATGACGACGATGTCGCCCTCCGCCTCCAGCAGCTCACGGATCCCCCGCCGAACGATCTCATGATCGTCGAGCAGATAGACCGTGATCGGACGCTCCTGCGACCGTGCCGTCGACATCACCCCACGTTAGGGAGGCCCCGTCGCCGCCGATATGGGCCTTGGTCCCGCCGGACGGGGCCGTCCGGCACCACCGGACGGCACACCGCGGGGAGCGACCGCGCACTACGATCAGCGCCATGGCCGAGCGATCCGCAGGCCCCGGGCTCTGCACCGGCGCCGATCACCCCGAGTGGCACGACGACGGCCGCGGCCACGGCGAGGGTCACGGGCACCAGCACGGACATGACCATCGCCTCGCTGCCGACGCGGACCGCCGCTATCTCTCCGCGGCTCTGGTCCTCCTGAGCGCCTTCATGGTCGGCGAGATCGTCGCCGCCGTCCTGGCCGGCTCCCTGGCACTCCTCGCCGACGCCGGCCACATGCTCGCCGACGTGGGAGCCCTCGCCGGTGCGCTGTGGGCGCTCCACCTGGCCGCGCGGCCTGCGAGTGGGCCATGGACCTACGGCTGGAAGCGGGCCGAGATCCTGTCCGCGGCGGTCAACGGCATCACGCTGCTCGTCGTCGCCGGGATCGTGACGGTCGAGGCCGTCCGGCGCCTGGCCGCTCCACCGCACGTGGAGGGCGGCCCCGTCCTCGTCGTCGCCCTGGTGGGCTGCGCCGTCAACATCGCCGCCTCCTGGCTCCTCGCGCGTGCCAACCGCACGAGCCTCAACGTCGAGGGCGCCTACCAGCACGTGCTCACCGACCTCTACGGCTTCCTCGGCACCGCGGCCGCCGCGGTCGTCATCCTCCTCACCGGATGGACGCGGGCCGACTCCGTGGCCTCGTTGGTCGTCGTCGTGCTCATGGCGTACGCCGGCGGCCGGCTGCTGCGCGACTCCGGCCGCATCCTTCTCGAGCGCGCCCCCGACGACGTCGACCTGGAGGAGCTGCGCCGACACCTCCTGGAGGTCCCCCACGTGCATGAGGTCCACGACCTGCACGTGTGGACCGTGACGTCGGACCTCCCGACCCTCTCGGCCCACCTCACGGTCGACGACTCCTGCTTCCTCGACGGCCACGCGCCACAGCTCCTCGACGAGGTCCAGGCCTGCCTGCAGGGCCACTTCGACGTCGCGCACTCGACCTTCCAGCTCGAACCGGCCACGCACGCCGAGCACGAGCCCGGCATGCACTGATCCCCCCTTCGGGGACCACGAGGCCGGCGCCGGTGGCGACGAGACCCCCCGATCCCGCCGCCCCGACGCCGGCGCGGCGGTCCGGCGCCCCATCGCCGTGTCCCGCCGCGGAACAGCGCCGCCCGTCGGCGGCGCTGTCACACGGACGTAACGAGCGTCACTGTCCGGAGTCACGCTCAGCCCTTCGGTGTGGCGGCCCGGTGGCTACGGTGGAGTTGTGGTGATCACCCGCGGCTTCACCGGCCGGCCCCGACGAGACCGGCTCCCGGGTGATCTGGGCCGCCGGCTCCCGCCGGGCCAGTACGACGCGGGCGACGAGTGGCCGGTGCTGACCGCGGAGGCCACGCCCCACCTGGTCCCCGAACAGCACACGCTGACCGTCGACGGAGCCGTCGAGCAGCCGCACACCTGGACCTGGCACGACCTGCACACCCTGCCCCACTCGTCGTACGCCGGCGCCATCCACTGCGTGACGACCTGGTCGCGGTTCGGGACGACGTTCACCGGGGTCAGCCTGGACGAGCTGTGGCGCGTCGTTCGTCCGCGCCCGGAGGCGGCGTACCTCCTCGCGCATGCGACGACCGGCTATACGACCAACCTGCCGCTCGAGGACGTGACCGGTGAGAAGGCGTGGGTCGTGTGGGCAGCGGACGGCCGACCACTCCCGCCCGACCACGGCGGCCCGCTCCGCCTCCTCGTGCCGCACCTCTACTTCTGGAAGTCGGCGAAGTGGGTGACCCGGCTCGAGCTGCTCACCACCGACCGGCCCGGCTTCTGGGAGCAGAACGGCTACCACGACCGCGGCGATCCGTGGCTCGAGCAGCGCTACCAGGGCGATCCGTGACGACGGAGGACCTGGCCGTGCCGGGCGAGGCCGCCCCCGTCGGGCGGTGGACCGTCGGCACGCTCGCCGAGGTCGAGCGCCTCGGCGACCGGCTCGTCCGGCTCCGGCTCGCGGTCGAGGACCGGGTCGACCACTGGCCCGGCCAGCACTACGTCGTACGCCTGCGGGCCGAGGACGGCTACACCGCCTCCCGGTCCTACTCGGTCGCGTCCGACCCCGCGGACCCGCTCCTGGAGCTCATGGTCGAGTCGATGCCCGGCGGCGAGGTCTCCGCCTTCCTGCACGACGAGGCCCGGGCCGGGGACCGGTTCGAGCTGCGCGGCCCGATCGGCGGATGGTTCACCTGGCGCGGCGAGGAGACCGCCGTCTGCGTCGGTGGCGGCACCGGCGTCGTGCCGCTGGTGTCGATGCTGCGTCACGCGCGGCGCCACGGGCTCGCCGACCGGCTGCGGGTGTGCGCGGTCGGACGCACCTTCGCGACGCTCCCCTATGCGCAGGAACTGCTCGACGGCGGCGCGTTCGTGGCGCTCACCCGGGAGAACCTCGGTCCACGCGTCGCAGCGCCGCCCTACCTCGAGGAGATCGCGCCCCTGGTCGAGGGCGCCGGGCGCGCCTACGTCTGCGGGTCGGTCGGCTTCGCGTCGTACGCCGTCCGGCTGCTGCAGGAGGCCGGCATGCTCACCCGCGCGATCCGGGTCGAGCAGTTCGGTGCCACGGGCTAGTGCCCTCGTGCGCCACGAGCAGACCGGTCAGGCGAGGTCGACGATCGCCTGCTCGAGGGCGCTCAGGGCGCGACGTGCCACCGCGGAGGTGGCACCCACCACACTGCGCTCCAGCCGGGCGCGCGCCCGGCGGAGGGTGTCCACGTCACGGCCGGCGTAGTCGGCGATCCGCGTGGCGCCGGACGCGATTGACCAATCCGGGGCCAAGGCGTCGCAGACCGCGCGCAGCACGACGAGCTGCGCATCGCGCGGCCCGGCCGGGAAGAGCCTGTCCGCGTTATCGCCGATGGACACCGAGAACCTCCGAGGGCACCAAGAAGAGCCCGCCGGGGTCCGGGGCGGTTGACAGGCAGATCCTATTCCGTCCCCCGACGCGGCCGCGGAGCGGCTGGCCGGCGACCACCTCGCGCCGCGTTCGCGACGACCTCGCGGGCGACGTCGTGCAACCGGTGGCCGGAGGAGCGGGCGAGGGAGCGCAGCACCTCGAACGCGTCCTCGGGTGCACAGCCACGGAGCGCGACGAGGACCCCTTTCGCCTGCTCGAGCACGACCCGGCTGTCCAGGGCCTCGCGTAGCTGGGCCACCGTCGTGCACGCCTCCGCGTGGGCGAGCGTCTCCTTGGCCAGCGCCGTCACCAGCGACTGCCACTCCTCGACGGTCACCGACTCCGGCGCCGGGCGCGACTGCACGACCGCGTCGACCGCGGGGGTGACGTCCTCGGTCTGGTGAAGGACCCCGACCGCCCGGCCGGCGTGGTCGAGCAGCGGAGAGTTCACGGGTGCCCAGTAGCGGCGTACCAGTCCATGTCCTCGCGCGGACACCGGGACGTCGTACCGCTGCAGGCGCATCCGGTGTCGGCGCCCCGTCCGGAAGACCTCGTCGAACGAAGCTCGCAGGTTGGCGACGCCGTCCGCTCCCGGATCCGCCGGGTTGTCCGGGAGGGCACGGAACACCGGCTCCCCGACCAGCTCGTCCAGGCGGCGGCCGGTGACGTGGAGGTACGCCGGGTTCGCGCACCGGATGACCAGCCGGGCGTCCATGACGAGGTAGGGCGCGGCGGTCGCCTGGAAGAGGGGATTCCGGTCGAGGTCCTGCAGCAGCGTCACGGCGCCATTGTGCGACCGCGACGCCGCTCCGGCCCTCCCGCAGGGTCTAAGGTCCTCTCCGTGACCACCCCGTTCCGCGTCGGCTTCGTCACCGGGGCGACCCCCGACAAGTGGGCGCGCGCCTGGCGGGAGCGGAGCCGGGTCCCGCTCGAGCTGGTGCCGGTCACCGAGGCGGAGCAGGAGCGAGTGCTGCGCGAGGACGAGGTCGACATGTGCCTCGTGCGGCTTCCCGTCGACCGGGACGGACTCCACCTCATCGCCTTGTACGACGAGGTGCCGGTCGCCGTCATGGGCCGGGAGCACCTCCTCACCCTCCTGGACGAGGTGTCGCTCGACGACCTCGCCGAGGAGCAGCTGGTGCGGCCGGAGCGCTCCGGCTGGACGCCGTCGGTCGACCAGCTCGCCTGGCCGACGATGAGTGAGAAGGACGCCGTCGAGACGGTGGCCGCCGGCACCGGTGTCGTCATCCTCCCCATGTCGGTCGCCCGGCTCTACCACCGCAAGGACGTCACGCACCGGCCCGTCGTGGGCCTGGAGCCCACCAAGGTCGGGCTCGCCTGGCTCGTGGCCCGTGATGACCAGCGGACCCAGGACTTCGTCGGCGTCGTCCGCGGTCGTACGCCGAACTCCTCGCGCCGCTGAGGGGACGCCCGACTGCGCACCGGCCACCTCAGGTGACCGGATTCACAGGCGGCCCCTGTGACCTGGGCGGACAGCCGCCGCCGCCCGATCCGAGAGCGACACGCGTGGCGCCCGGTTTGTGATCCGGCGGTGATCTTTGGCAACGTCGAGCGGCCGTCTCGACCGCGGGCCGGCCCGACAGACAGGATCACGGTTTGACCTCAGAGACGAAGAACACCTCTCCCCTGGGCCACAGCGCCCACCGCGTCGCCTCGGCCCTCGAGGCGCCCGCGGCCGACGTCGTACCCCATCCCGCACTCGACGCCCCCGTCGAGGAGGCCCACGCGCGCCGCCAGGGCGTCGACTGGATCGTCTTCGGCGTGACGGCGGCCATCGCCGTCGCCTTCCTGGTGTGGGGGTTCGTCGACACCGGCGGCCTCGCGTCGGTGTCCGACGGTGCGCTCGGCTGGGTGATGGGGAGGACCGGCTGGTTCTTCGTCCTGACCGCGAGCGCGTTCGTCGTCTTCGTGATCTGGCTGGCCGTCAGCCGCTACGGCACCATCCCGCTCGGCCGCGACGACGAGGAGCCCGAGTTCAAGACCGTCTCCTGGGTGGCGATGATGTTCAGCGCCGGCATGGGCATCGGCCTGATGTTCTACGGCGTGAGCGAGCCGGTCTCCCACTTCGTCACTCCCCCGCCCGGCACCGGCGCCGCGGGCAATCCGGAGGCCGTCCAGCACGCGATGGCCACGACGATGTTCCACTGGACGCTGCATCCGTGGGCGATCTACGCCGTGGTCGGCCTCGCGATCGCCTACGGCGCCTACCGCAAGGGCCGCGTGCAGCTCATCTCCGCGGCGTTCGAGCCGCTGCTGGGGCGCCGCGCCCGCGGCGGCCTCGGCAAGGTCATCGACATGCTGGCCATCTTCGCCACCCTGTTCGGCTCCGCCGCCTCGTTGGGCCTCGGCGCCCTGCAGATCCGCAGCGGGCTCCAGATCGTCAGCGGCATCGGGCGGGTCGGCAACGGCGTGCTCGTCGCGATCATCGCCGTCCTGACCGTCGCGTTCGTGCTCTCCGCGGTCTCCGGGGTCGCGAAGGGCATCCAGTGGCTCTCGAACATCAACATGGTGCTCGCCGTCGCCCTCGCGGTGTTCGTCTTCGTCGTCGGCCCGACCGTCTTCATCCTCGACCTCCTCCCCACCTCGCTCGGCAGCTACATCGCCGACCTACCGACGATGGCGGCCCGCACCGGCGCCGAGGGTGCCTCCACCCAGGCCTGGCTCGAGAGCTGGACCGTCTTCTACTGGGCGTGGTGGCTGTCGTGGACCCCGTTCGTCGGCATGTTCATCGCCCGGATCTCGCGCGGACGCACCATCCGGCAGTTCGTCGCCGGCGTCCTCCTGGTCCCGAGCCTGGTCAGCGTCGTGTGGTTCTGCATCTTCGGCGGCGCAGCCATCAAGCTGCAGCAGACCGGCACCGACATCGCGGGCGCCGGCGGCATCGAGTCCCAGCTCTTCAGCACCCTCGACGCGTTCCCGCTGGCGACGGTCGCCAGCATCGTCGTCATGGTGCTGGTCGGCATCTTCTTCGTCTCCGGCGCCGACGCCGCCTCGATCGTCATGGGCACCCTCTCCGAGCACGGCACCCAGCACCCGAGCCGCCCGACGGTGATCTTCTGGGGCCTGGCGACCGGCGCGGTCGCCGCGGTGATGCTCCTCGTCGGCGGCGAGGATGCGCTCAACGGGCTCCAGTCGATCACCATCGTCGCGGCGCTGCCGTTCGCCGTCGTCATGGTCGGCCTGGCCGTGTCGCTCGTGCGCGACCTGCGCACCGACCCGCTCGTCGTACGTCGTCAATACGCCCGGGAGGCCGTCGAGAAGGCCGTCATCGCCGGAGTCACCGAGCACGGCGACGACTTCGCGCTCTCCGTCGAGCCCGACCCCAAGCCGAACGAGACGGTCGAGCCCGACGAGCCGGCGTCGATCGAGGAGACCGAGGCCGAGGCGGGGCGCAGCGCCTGACGGCTCGGTCCCTAGGGTGTGGGGCATGGTCCTTCTCGACGCCGGCTCCACCGCCGAGCTCGCGGCGCGCGCCCGTGCCGGTCTTGGTGACGTCCTCGGCAGCGACGCCGCGGTCGTCGGGCGCGCGCCCGGCCGGGTCAACCTGATCGGCGAGCACACCGACTACAACGGCGGGCTCGTCCTTCCGGTCGCGCTCCCCCACGCCACCTACGCGGCGGCTGCGGCCCGAAGCGACGGCACCGTGCGCCTCGCCAGCGCGCAGGAGCCGGACCCCTTCACCGGCCACGTGGACCGGCTCGGTCCCGGCCGCGCGACCGGTTGGGCGGCGTACGCCGGCGGGGTGCTGTGGGCGCTGCGCGAGGCCGGCCTCGACGTCCCGGGCCTGGACCTCTACGTCGACGGCACGGTGCCGCTCGGGGCGGGCCTGTCCAGCTCGGCGGCGATCGAGTGTGCGGTCGCGATGGCAGTCGTCGGCCTGCTCGGGCTCGACGTGGACGACGCGCTGCGCGCCCGGCTCGTCGACGCCTGCATCCGCGCGGAGACCGAGGTCGCGCAGGCGCCGACCGGTGGCATGGACCAGTCCATCGCCCTCCACGCCCGTGCCGGCACGGCCCTGCTCATCGACTTCACGGCCGGCACCCACGAGACGGTCGACCTCGCGCTCGACGACCGCACCATCCTCGTCACGGACACGCGCGTAAGTCACCGGCTGACCGACGGCGGCTACGGCTCCCGGCGGGCGGAGTGCGAGCGCGCGGCGGCGGAGCTCGGCGTCACCACCCTCCGCGAGGCGACGCTGGAGGCCGTGGAGGCGCTCACCGACGACGTCGTACGCCGGCGGGCACGGCACATCGTCACCGAGATCGCGCGCGTGCGACCGACCGTAGCCGCCCTGGGGGCCGCGGACTGGTCGGCCCTGGGCGATCTCTTCGCCGCATCCCACGCGTCGATGCGCGACGACTTCGAGATCTCGACGCCGGAGCTCGACCTCGCGGTCGCGACGGCCGTCGAGGCCGGTGCCGACGGGGCGCGGATGACCGGCGGCGGGTTCGGAGGCTCGATCGTCGCGGTGGTGCCGACCGCGGCGGTCCGGACGGTCGTCGGCGCGATCGACGCAGCGTTCGCGCGCGCCGGCCACGCGGCGCCCGCCCATCTCCTCGCCGAGCCGTCCGCGGGCGCCGCGCTCGTGGGCTGAGGCCGTGACGCTCCGGCGGCGACGCCGCCTGCCCCGCGAACACCCGGACAGACACGCCCGCGCGGCTCTGGCGCCCGGAGCGTGTTCACGGCAGGCTGGGGGTACGGGACCCGTCTACCGAAGGGAGACGACGAATGCCCAAGCTGCCCCTCGATCCGGCCCAGCTGCGTGAGCTGCCTGGGACCGCGATCAAGGCGTTGCGTCATCCGCGGCGCAGTGCCGCCCAGATCGTGAGCGGCACCTTCAGCCTGGTCGGGGGTCTCCTCGACCGGCGGCCCGTCCACGAGCCGGTCCCCGGTGCGACCACCACGGCGCCCGAGCCTCCGCCCACGGACGTCGCCGTCGAGCCGCCGGAGGCCGCCGCGACCGCCGAGGGCGCCACCGCCGACGAGGGGGCCACCGCCGACGAGGGGGCCACCGCCGCCGCTCCCCCGGAGTCGCAGACGCAACCCGAGGCGCCGACCGACGAGCCTCCCGCCGAGGAGGCCGCCGCGGCAGGATCAGCAGCCGCGGAGACCGCGCCGGCGGGCGACGCCGATTCGTCGGACCGCGCCGAGGGCATGGGCGACACGGGAGACACCGGCGAGTCCACCGACGTGCTCAGCGGACCGGTCCCCCACATGCCGCCGTCGATCGCGCAGGAGGTCGAGCGCGACTACGGCGAGGACCTGCCTGGGGTCAGCGAACCCGGTCGGGGCTGATGTTGTCGGCGAGCCAGGCGCCCAGCGCCTGAGCGGAGCGATCGACGAGGGCGACCCAGTCGAGGGCGCCCTCGTCGGCGTTGTCGGAGACGTGCTTCACCAAGCGGCAGGCGACGCCCGCCTCCCGGCACGCCCAGGCGACGGCGTACCCCTCCATGTCGACGAGGTGCGCCCGCGCAGCCAGCGCGTCGCGGACGGCGGGGTCGGTGACGAACAGGTCACCGGTGGCCAGCGCGATGCCGTCCGCTTCCCCACCTTCGAGATCGAGCCACTCCTGCGGGTCGTAGCCCAGCGCGCGCAGCGCCTCGGCGGACAGGTCGTGGTTGAGCACGCGCGCCACCTCGTGGACGCCGCCCAGTCCGCCACGCAAGGCACCGCACGAGCCGATGTTGACGACCAGGTCGATCTCGGGCCGGGCCGCCAGCGCACGCGCGACGGCCGAGGCGGCCGCCACCTTCCCGATCCCGGTGATGACCACCGGCAGTCCGGACGGGACGTGGGCCGCCTCGGCCGCCGTCGCCGAGACGCAGAGGACGCGGGCACCGTCAGCACTCATGGCCCCAGAGGCTAGGGCCTCACTTCAGCTCAGCGCTGGAGAGCCCCAGGACCCGGCGCGCCACGATGAGCTGCTGGATCTGCTGCGTGCCCTCGAAGATGTCGAGGATCTTCGAGTCACGGGCCCACTTCTCGAGCAGCTCGCCCTCGGCGTACCCCACCGACGAGCACAGCTCCACGCACGACAGCGTGATGTCGGAGCCGACCCGTCCCGCCTTCGCCTTCGCCATGGAGGCCTCGAGGCTGTTCGGCTTGCGGTTGTCGGCCATCCACGCGGCCTGGAGCATGAGGAGGTACGCCGCCTCCCAGTCGGCCTCGAGCTGGAGGAACTTCGCGGCCGCCGCCGACTGAGCGTAGGCCGGGCGGTCGTAGTCGACCTCGACACCCGCATCGGCGAGGAGCTCGCGGGTGTAGTCGAGGGACGCACGCGCACAGCCCACCGCCATCGACGCCACCAGGGGCCGGGTGTTGTCGAAGGTCGCCATCGCGCCGGCGAAGCCCTGCTTGACGTCGATCTCCGGGCTGCCGAGGAGGTTCTCGGCCGGCACGCGGCAGTCGGTGAAGGTGATCGTCGCGGTGTCGGACGCCTTGATGCCGAGCTTGTGCTCGAGCCGCTCGACCTTCATGCCGGGGGTGCCCTTCGGCACCACGAAGCTCTTGATCGCCGCGCGGCCGAGCTCCCGGTCGAGCGTCGCCCACACCACGACGGCGTCGGAGCGCTCGCCCGAGGTGACGAAGATCTTCTCGCCGTTGAGGACGTAGTGGTCACCGTCGCGGGTCGCCGTGGTCTTGATGTTGGCGGAGTCCGAACCGGTGCCGGGCTCGGTGATCGCCATCGACGCCCACACGCCCGCGAACCGCTCCAGCTGGTCGTCGTCGGCGACCGAGGCGATCGCCGAGTTTCCGAGGCCCTGGCGCGGCATCGAGAGCAGCAGCCCGACATCGCCCCAGCACATCTCCGCGACCGTCATCACCGAGGCCATGTTGGAGCCGTTCTTGACCTGGCCGTCGTCGGCCGCCGCGCCCCGTCGTACGCCGGCGGCACCCGCGCCCTCGCTCTGGCCGGACTCGGCCAGACCGTCGGCCATCGCCGCGAGCATGTCGAGCTCCTTGGGATAGGCGTGCTCGGCCTTGTCGTACTTCCGGCTGATCGGTCGCAGCATGTTCATCGCGACCTGGTGGACCTGGTCGCGCAGTGGCCGGAACTTCTTGGGATCCTCGAGGTTGATCATCAGACCAGCACCGTGCCTTCCATGATCCCGATGGCGCGCAGGTCGCGGTACCACCGCTCGACGGGGTGTTCCTTGACGAAGCCGTGGCCACCGAGCAGTTGGACGCCGTCGAGGCCGATCTGCATGCCCTTGTCGGCGCACAGCTTCCGGGCCAGCGCGATCTCACGGGTCGCGTCGATCCCCTGCGCCACCCGGGAGGCGGCCTTGTAGGTCACCAGCCGCATCGCCTGCAGCTCGATCGCGATGTTGGCGACCATGAAGGCGACCGACTGCCGGTGGGCGATCGGCTCGCGGAACGCCTCGCGCTCCTTGACGTACGGCGTGACGTAGTCGAGCACGGCCTGGGCCGTCCCGATCGCGAGGGCGCACCAGGCGAGGCGGGAGAGCCGCACGCACTCGGTGTAGGTGCTGCCGTCGGTCGCGCCCAGCACAGCGTCGGCCGGAACCTTCACCTCGGTGAGTGTCAGCCTAGTGAGGGAGGCGGCCCGCACCCCCATCGCCGGATCACCCTCGACCGCCAGGCCGGGGGTCTTCGACTCGACGAGGAAGAGCACGGGCTTGCCGTCGAGCTGCGCGCCGACGACGAAGAGCTCGGCGTCCGCGCCTCGCGCGACGAGCGACTTCACGCCGTTGAGCACATAGCCGTCGGCGGTCCTCTGCGCAGCGGTCGCCGGATTCAGGACGTCGAACAGCACACGTGGCTCCGTCAGCGCGAGCGCGGCCGCCGGCACGCTCTGCCCCGTTTCCGGGGCACCGGTGAACGCCGGCAGGTAGGTCTGCTGCTGCGCATCCGTCCCCCACAGGCCGAGCGCCGTGGCCACGGCGCCGGGCGCGAGCGTCGCCACGGCGAGGCCCAGGTCGCCCTTCGCGAGGGCCTCGGCCACCAGCACCCCGGCCATCGCCGAGCGGGTCTCCGAGATGCCACCCAGCTCCTCAGGGACTCCGAGGATGGGCAGGCCGATCTCGAGGCTCGCCTCGAGCAGTGCCCCCGGGGCCGCGCAGGCCTCGTCTGCCTCGGCCGCCGCGGGTCGCACGACCTCCGTGGCGAACTCTGTCACCACGTCGACCAGCATCTGCTCGTCCTCGGTGGGGGTGAGATCGAACACGCCACGACCCGCGGCGGCGGGCACCCGGACTCCGGGCTTCCCCTTCTTCCCCGCCTTGGCGAACGTGCGCCCGGCGTTGGCCGCCACCTTGAAGCCGCCGCGCGTGACGGTGAAGACAGTCTGCTCCGTCTGCCTGCGCACGCCGAGGCGGTCCAACACGGGGCTCTGCGCCAGGCGGTTGAGCGCCGCGACGGCGTACCCGATGGGGTCTCTGCTCTCAGACGCCGGGACGCCGAAGCGGCCGCCGCCCTTGAGACTCTGAAGAAGGCTCATGACGCTACTGTAACTATGAGTTACAACTGCGTCTACAGCATCCCTGAGTGCCGGACGTCACGCGTCGTGGAAGCGTGACCGCATGGCCTCTCGGAACGCTGTCCTGGCGCGGACGCGCGGGACATCTCGTCCGCCTCGACCAGCCGGAGGCGCTCGCGGCACTCCTCACCGCCTGGGTCCTGCGGCAGACTTGGACGGCCGGTGACTAGGGTTTCGGCCATGCGAGACGAGGCTGAGGAGCCGCTGGCGCCGTACGGTCCCCTTCCCCAGGGCGGCAACGTCCGACCCATGACCCGCTGGGGCACACCGGTCATGCACCGGCCGCACAAGAAGGTCGAGGTCTTCGACGACGCACTGCGGGCGCTCGCGGCCGACATGGTCGCCACGATGTACGCCGCCGACGGCGTGGGTCTGGCCGCCTGCCAGATCGGCGAGGACGTCGCAATGTTCGTCTTCGACTGTCACGACGAGTCCGGGAGGCGGACCGTCGGCGTGGTTTGCAACCCGGTCGTGGCTCTGCCCGAGGGACGTGAGCGGCACCTGGACGACTCCGAGGAGGGCTGCCTCTCCTTTCCCGGCGCGTTCGTCGCCTGCGCCCGTCCGGACTTCGCCGCGGTCGACGGCGTCGGCCTCGACGGCCAGCCGGTCCACTTCGAGGGCGACGGACTGCTCGCCCGCTGCCTCCAGCACGAGACCGACCACACCCTCGGCACGGTCTTCGGCGACCGCCTTCCCACGAAGGCGCGCAAGAAGCTGCAGAGGCAGCACGACAAGCTGGCCCCCGACTACCCGCCCGGCTGGCCCGCCACCACCGCAGACCGATGGTGACGCTCGTCGAGATCGACTCCCCCGACGACCCGAGGCTCGCCGACTACCGCGATCTGCGCGACGTCGAGCTGCGCAAGTCGCTCGAGGCGGCGGAGGGGCTCTTCCTCGCCGAGGGCGAGAAGGTCGTACGCCGCGCGACGGAGGCCGGCTTCGCGCCGCGATCGTTCCTCATGGCGCCGCGCTGGCTCGACGGCCTCGCCGACGTGCTCGCCGCGTCGGAGGCGCCCTGCTACGTCGTGTCGGAGGCGCTCGCCGAGCAGGTGACGGGCTTCCACGTGCACCGCGGGGCGCTCGCCTCGCTGGCCCGGCGCCCGCTGCCGACGGTCGAGTCGGTCCTGTCCGGCGCGAGATCGATCCTGATGCTCGAGGACATCGTCGACCACACCAACGTCGGCGCGATCTTCCGCTGCGCCGCGGGGCTCGGCTTCGACGCCGTGCTCCTCGCGCCACGCTGCGCCGACCCGCTCTACCGTCGCTCGATCAAGGTCGCCATGGGCACCGTCTTCTCGGTGCCGTGGACCCGGCTGCCGGACTGGTACGACGCCCTCCCGACGCTCGAGTCTGCGGGGTTCACCACGGTGGCTCTGACGCTCTCCGCCGACTCGACCGACATCGAGGAAGCGGTTCGCGGACTCGACAAGGTCGCCTTGGTGCTCGGCTCCGAGGGGCACGGCCTTTCCGAGCACTGGGAGCGCGCGGCGTCACGCCGCGCGATCATCCCGATGCATGCCGGCATCGACTCGCTCAACGTGGCCGCCGCCACGGCCGTCGCCTGCTACGTCACCTCCCGGCGTTGACGGGACGCCCGGGCGGGCCGCCGAGGTCGTTGCCGAAGGCGATCCGCGTCGCCACTCAGCGCGTCGGGTTGGTGTCCTCCACCATGTGGACCCGGCGCAGACAGCCGAGTGACGGACCGTTCCCGACCCGTCGGGCACCCACACCGTCGAGATCACCGCACCTCGGGCTCGCACGCACCCGCGGCTCAGAACGCGTCGGGGTGAGCGACCCGGACGACCTCGCCGATGACGATGATCGCCGGCGGCTTCACCGCCGCCGCGGCGAGCTCCTTCTCCAGGGTCCCGAGCGTCGCGAGGACGACCCGCTGGGTCGGCATGGAGCCGTCGCAGATGACCGCGACGGGGGTGTCACCGGGGCGACCACCGTCGAGGAGCGCCCGCGCGATGGCGGGTGCGTTCTCGACCGCCATCATGAGGACGACGGTCCCCCGCAGGCGGGCGACGGCGTCCCAGTCGGTCAGCGACTCCGGGTGGCCGGGCGGCAGGTGGCCGGAGATGACGGTGAACTCGTGGGTCACCCCGCGGTGGGTCACCGGGATGCCGGCGAGCCCGGGCACCGACACCGGTGAGGTGAGGCCCGGGATGACGGTGACGGGGACGCCGGCCTCCCGGCAGGCGATGATCTCCTCATAGCCGCGGCCGAAGACGAAGTTGTCGCCACCCTTGAAGCGCACGACCGACTGCCCGGCCAATGCGCGCTCGACGATGACGCGGTTGATCTCCTCCTGCTGGGCGGACCGCCCGCGCGGCAGCTTGGCGACGTCGATGAGCTCGACGTCGGCGGCGAGGTCCGAGAGGAGCTCGCGAGGCGCGAGCCGGTCCGCGACCACGACGTCGGCATCCATGAGCGCCTTGCGCCCTGCGACCGAGACGAGATCCGGGTCACCGGGACCGCCCCCGACGAGGACGACACCGGGCGTCTTGGCCCGCTCCTGGCGCGCGCCGATCTCGCCCTCCCGCAGGCCCTCGACGATCCGGTCGCGCAACGCCGCCGAGCGGCGTGGGTCGCGGTTGCTGAGCACGGCGACGGTGATCTCGCCGTCGCGTCCGGTCGCGGGCGTCCAGGCGGTCGCCCTCGTTGCATCGTCGGAGCGCACGCAGAAGATGCGACGCTCCTCGGCGGCGACGCTCACCGCCTCGTTGACCTCGGTCGACCGGGTGGCAGCGATGACGTACCACGCCTCGTCGAGGTCACCGGGCTCGAAGCCGCGCTCGGTCCAGGTGATCTCGCCCGACCCGACCAGCCCCTCGATGGCCGGCGTCACGTGGGGCGAGACGACCTCGACCCGTGCGCCGGCCGCGATGAGTGCCGGGATGCGCCGTTGCGCCACCTGCCCGCCGCCGACGACGACGACGCGGCGGTCGGTGAGCATCAGGCCCGAGGGATAGGGCACCCAGGTGTCCGGAGAGTCCATGGGGACATCCTCCGTGGTCTGCCGGCCCGGTCGTGGTGCGGGGTCGAGGGGCGGACTAGGTTCAAGATGACACGACGACCTGCTACACGACCTGTGAGGAGACCGCATGACCAGCCTCGACCGCCCGGTCAAGCCCGACCCGTACGACCTGCTCCCTCCGCTCCCGTCCTTCACGGTCACGAGCGACGACGTCACCGAGGGGCAGCGCCTCAACGTCGCCCAGGCGCACGACGGCGGCAACACCTCGCCGCAACTGTCGTGGAGCGGCGCGCCCGACGGCACGAAGAGCTACACGATCACCTGCTTCGACCCCGACGCCCCGACGCCGAGCGGCTTCTGGCACTGGGTCCTCGTCGACGTGCCGCCCGATGTCACCAGCCTCCCCGCCGGCATCGGCGCCGCGGACGCCGAGCTTCCGGGCAGGGCGTTCCACGTGCGCAACGACTACGGCACCAAGGACTTCGGCGGCGCCGCTCCGCCGCCGGGCGACCAGGTCCACCGCTACTACTTCGTCGTCCACGCGGTGGCCGAGGAGAGCCTCGGTGTCGACGACTCGGTCTCCCCCGCCGTGGTGTCGTTCAACCTCGTCTTCAAGAGCCTTGCGCGCGGCGTGCTCAAGGGCACCTACCAGCACTGACGACGCCCCGGGGCGGACAGCCGCCGGCCGGTGCGAGGGGCCCTTCCGGCGTACGACGGAAGGGCCCCTCGCGCTGCTCGCCGCTCACCGACGGACGGCGCTGACTCGAAGAACGCGATGCTTCTCAGCTCGACCGCCCGGCAGAAGTCGATGCCGCCTTGCCCCTTGTGCCTCGCGTCACAGCGGAGTTGGTTGGTTCCTATGGCCGACAAGAGCTCACGGAAGGCCAGTGACCAGGACCTCGCGGCGCCCGGGCCCGACCGGATCCGCAACGTCGTCCTGGTCGGGCCCACGCAGTCCGGCAAGACCTCCCTGCTGGAGGCCCTCCTCGTCCGCGCCGGCGCGATCAGCCGTGCCGGGTCCGTCGCCGACGGGACGACCGTGTCCGACTCCGAGGACTATGAGGCCGCCCACGGCCGCTCGATCAGTCTCGCGGTCGCGCCGGTGGTGCACGCCGGCGTCAAGATCAACCTCCTCGACACGCCCGGGTACGCCGACTTCGTCGGCGAGCTGCGGGCCGGGCTCCGCGCCGCGGACTGCGCGGTCTTCGTCATCGCCGCCAACGAGGGCGTCGACGACGCGACCCGCCAGGTGTGGCGCGAGTGCGCCGACGCCGGCATGCCGCGAGCGATCGCCATCACGAAGCTCGACCACGCGCGCGCCGACACCGAGCGGGTCCTGGCCGAGGCGACGGGGGCGTTCGGCGACGGCGTCGTGCCGGTCTACGTCACGGGGTCGGACGGCACTCTCGTCGGCCTGATCACCGGCACGAGCGACGATCCTCGGCGCGGCGCCCTGATCGAGGCGGTCATCGAGGAGTCCGAGGACGAGACCCTCATGGACAGGTATGTCGCCGGGGAACCGATCGACGAGGCGATCCTGCTGGCCGACCTCGAGCGCGCGGTCGCCCGAGCGACCCTCTTCCCCGTCATCCCGGTCTGTGCCGGCACGGGCACCGGGCTCAGCGAGCTCCTCGACCTCTGCGTCCGCGCCTTCCCCGCGCCGCCCGAGCACGTCCCACCGGAGGCGTTCACCCCGGCCGGCAAGACCGCCGGCGCGGTCTCGTGCGACCCGGACGGCCCGCTCGTGGCCGAGGTCGTCAAGACCGCGAGCGACCCCTACCTCGGGCGGATCAGCGTCGCCCGCGTCTTCTCCGGAACGCTCTCCCCCGACGCCGCCGTCCACGTCTCGGGCCACTTCTCGGCCTTCGTCGACGCCGGGGCGACGACCCACCCCGATCATGACGAGGACGAGCGGCTCGGGGCACTCGCCTATCCGTTCGGCGCTGCACAGGTGCCCGCGGCGCGCGTGGTCGCCGGCGACATCGCCGTCATCGGCAGGCTCTCCCGCGCCGAGACCGGCGACACGCTCAGCGCGCCCGAGGAGCCGGTCGTGCTGCGGCCGTGGTCGATGCCGGAGCCGCTCCTGCCGGTCGCGATCGAGGCCGCCACGCGTTCGGACGAGGACAAGCTCTCCTCCGCGTTGGCGCGGCTGGCCGCCGAGGACCCGAGCCTGCGGGTCGAGCAGTCGACCGAGACCGGCCAGCTCGTGCTCTGGGTCATGGGTGAGGCCCACGCCGAGGTGGCGCTCGACCGCCTTCGGGCCCGCTACGGCGTGTCGGTGGAGCAGCGCGACGTCGTCGTACCGCTGCGGGAGTGCTTCGCCGGGCCGTCCAAAGGGCACGGCCGCCACGTCAAGCAGTCCGGCGGCCACGGGCAGTACGCCGTCTGCGACCTCGAGGTCGAGCCGCTGCCCGAGGGCAGCGGGTTCGAGTTCGTCGACAAGGTGGTCGGCGGCGCCGTCCCTCGCGGCTTCATCCCGAGCGTAGAGAAGGGCGTCGTCCAGCAGATGCAGCGCGGTGTCCGCCTCGGCTACCCGGTCGTCGACCTCCGGGTCACCCTCACCGACGGCAAGGCGCACAGCGTGGATTCCTCCGACATGGCCTTCCAGACGGCGGGTGCCCTCGCCCTCCGGCAGGCGGCCGCCGCGGCGTCCGTCCACCTCCTCGAGCCGTACGACGAGGTCGCGGTCGTCGTCCCCAGCGAGCTGCTCGGCGTGGTGATGAGCGACCTCTCGGCCCGCCGCGGCCGGCTCCTGGGCACCGACCAGGCCGACCCCGGAGACTCCGGCGACCCGGACCGCACCGTCGTCCGCGCCCATGTCCCGCAGCGCGAGCTGGTCCGCTACGCCATCGACCTGCGCGCCGCGACCCACGGGGCCGGCACCTTCACCCGCGCCTTCGCGCACTACGAGCCCATGCCCGAAGAGCTCACGAAAGACGTCCCGCCGCGGTCGTGACACGCAGCGAGAGGCCGCCGGGCCCGTCGTACGACGGAATCGGCGACCTCTCGCTGGGAACGGGTGACCTCGCGGCGGGAACGAGTGACCTCTCGCCCGGTCAGTACTCCGGGGGACCCTCCGAGGCCCGACGGAGCAGGTCGGCGAAGTCCGTGGGAGCCGCGAACTCCTCCTCGACCAGCTTCCGCTTCGGCGCAGCCGGTGCGGAGGCACCCCCCGGTCCGGCGACCAGAGCGGCCAGCTCGACCGCGGCGCGCTCGACCCGCTTCTGCAGGTCGCCGCCACCCGCGGCACCGAAGTCGTCGGTCGCGGCGAAGACGCCGGTCGGCACGACGACGGCGTGCAGGTAGGCGAAGAGCGGCCGCAGGGCGTGCTCGATGACGAGGCTGTGCCGGGCGGTGCCGGCCGTGGCGGCGGCGAGCACCGGCTTGGCGTCCAGGACGCCCATCTCCAAGACGTCGAAGAACGTCTTGAAGAGGCCGGAGTACGACGCCGAGAAGACCGGTGTCACCGCGATCAGGCCGTCGGCCTCGTGGACCGCGTCGATCGCGGCCTTGAGGTCCTTGCTCGGGAAGCCGGTGAGCAGGTTGTCGGTCAGCGCGTGGGCGAGGTTGCGGAGCTCGATGTGCTCGACCTCCACCTCACTGCCGCGGGCCGCGACCGCATGCTCGGTGGCCTCGCCCAGCATGTCGGCGAGCAGCCGGGTGCTCGACGGGACGGAGAGCCCCGCCGAGACCACGACGATCTTCTTGGTGGACACGTCGGTCACAGCTCGCCTTCGAGGACCTTCGCGACCTCCGGGTCGTCCAGGTCACGGTCGCTGGTGCCGGTGGCGTCGTCGCCGGCGGCGTACACCGTGCTGTCGTGGGGGCCACCGGCCTTCTCGACGAGCGAGGCGTGGGTCGGCGCGTCCGGGACGCCCGGCTTGCGCAGGCTCTCGAACTCCTTGCGGAGTGTCGGCAGGATCTCGCCGTAGAGGTCGAGCTGCTCCAGGACGGTCTTGAGCGGCAGACCGGCGTGGTCGATGAGGTAGAGCTGGCGCTGGTAGTCGCCGACGTACTCCCGGAAGGAGAGCGTCCGCTCGATGACCTCCTGCGGGGACCCGACGGTCAGCGGTGTGGCCTCGGTGAAGTCCTCCATCGACGGGCCGTGGCCATAGACCGGCGCGTTGTCGAAGTAGGGCCGGAACTCGTTCTTCGCGTCCTGGCTGTTCTTCCGCATGAAGAACTGGCCTCCCAGGCCGACGATGGCCTGGTCCTCGGTGCCGTGACCGTAGTGCGCGAACCGCTTGCGGTAGAGCGCGACCATCTGCTTGGTGTGGCTGGCCGGCCAGAAGATGTGGTTGTGGAAGAAGCCGTCGCCGTAGTAGGCCGCCTGCTCGGCGATCTCAGGAGAGCGGATCGAGCCGTGCCAGACGAACGGCGCCACACCGTCGAGCGGACGCGGGGTCGAGGTGTAGCCCTGCAGCGGGGTGCGGAAGCGCCCCTGCCAGTCCACGACGTCCTCGGTCCACAGGCGGCGGAGCAGCGCGTAGTTCTCGACCGCGAGGTTGATGCCCTGGCGGATGTCCTTGCCGAACCACGGGTAGACCGGGCCGGTGTTGCCGCGACCCATCATCAGGTCGACGCGGCCGTCGGTGAGGTGCTGCAGCTTCGCGTAGTTCTCCGCGATCAGCACCGGGTCGGTGGTCGTGATGAGCGTCGTGCTGGTGCTCAGGATGATGTTCTTGGTCTGCGCGCCGATGTAGGCGAGCGTCGTGGTCGGCGCCGACGCGATGAACGGCGGGTTGTGGTGCTCACCGGTCGCGAAGACGTCGAGCCCGATCTCCTCCGCCTTCTTGGCGATCTCGACGGTCGCCTTGATCCGCTCGTGCTCGGTCGGTGTCTTCCCGGTCGTCGGGTCCGTCGTGACGTCGCCGACGGTGAAGATGCCGAACTGCATACCCATGTCGTGTACCCCTCTCGGTCGTCACCGACCACATTAGTTGAAACTTGAACTAGTGTCGACAACCGCGGCGGTATCCACGTTATTCCACAGGCGCGCGCACCCGCCTCCCTCCGCGCGAGGCGCCTTCCCCGCGCGTGGCGCAGGCGGCGGACGACATCACCGGCCTCGCCATCGGGAGCCCGACGCGATGACATGCGCGGGAGATCTACTTCCGCTGACCCGTCCGCTCAGGCTTCTCGGCCAGCGCCTCGCGGATCGCGACCTCGACGGGCGACGTGCCGTTCTCGACGTCGAACGGGCCCGAGGGGAGAACGCCCGGCTGCGCCATGAACCGCGGCCGACTGCCCTGGTGGCGCTGGGCCGCATGGACGAGGAACGGATGGCACAGATAGACGTCGCCCGGCCTGCCGGTCGCGAGCGTCACCGGCAGGTCGGCGGTGGCCTCCGCAGCGCGGAGCGAGAGCGGCAGCATCTCCTCCCCGCCCTCGCCGTACGGCGCCAGCAGGCGCGCCACCGGGCGGTGCGACCCCACCCGCAGCCGGGTGGGCGCGTCGTCGTCTCCCACCTCCGAGAAGAGGAAGAGCATCAGGAGCGCGCGGTCCTTCGAGGCGAGGTTGACCCGCCAGCGGAAGTAGTCGAACTCCCCCGCGTCTGCCCGGAAGCTGCCCTCGACGTGCCAGCCGTCGTCGCCGGCCGACCTCTCCGACGGGAACCGCACCGGCGTGCTGCCCAGGCTCTCCCGGGGCCGCCACCGTCCGGGCCCCACCAGCGCGTCGATCGCTTCCGTGAGGCGCGGGGAGCCCGCCGCCAGCCGGAACGGCTCCTCGCCGTGGTCGCCAAGGCGGACGACCGGCTCGGTCCAGGTGGCGGGGTCCTCCGGGTCCAGGGACGGCACCTGGCGGCGTACGTCCTCCCAGAGGACCGTGCGGCAATCCGCGGCGACGTCCTCACCGAACGCTCCCGCCACCCGCACGAAGCCGTCCCGCACGAACATCTCGATCTCGTCCACACGGCCACTCTGGGAGCCGCCAGAGGTCCACGCCACCGGTTTTCGCCGCTGGGACGAGCCGCTGCACGTGCGCGATGTGTGCACCGTCGGCTCTCCCGAGCGTGCACCCATCGTGCAGGTGCGCATCGGCTACGACACCGGCCCGGCGATCTCGCGCAGTCGCTCACCGAAACGCTCGAGCAGCGCCGTGACGGCGGCGTGCGCCGCAGGGGCGTCGGGGAACCGGACCCGGGCCGCGAGGCCGGCGTCGGTGCGCGAGAGCCACAACTGGAGGTCGTCGGCCAGTGTCGGCGCGGAGATGTGGTGGGCCGCCCGCTCACCGGCTCGGCCGTTGCCCGGCAGGTGGCGGTAGTCGATCCACGACACCATGAAGACATCCCGCCGAGCCTGCACGAGCGGCTCCGGCAGCGAGGCCATCACCTGGTCGAGCGGCACCTCGCCGAGGCGCATCCCCGCCCGCACCGCAGCACCGGCAGCCGCGAGTCCTCGGTCGCTCAGGTCGGCAGCGACCGAGATCGGCACGGTGGTGGTGTACCACCCCACGGCGCGGCGGGACGCGCGGTCGCTCCGGGTCTGGACCGGCGCCAGCGTGTCGAGCCTCTCCGGGCCACCGAGGTCATGGATCGCGCCGGCGAGGGCCACCAGCGCGGCGGCGTACGTCGAGGCACCCTGGTCGCGGGCGCGGACCGCGACCCGTTCGACCAGGGCGTGGTCGGCGATCTCGCGCACGAGCGAGGCCTGCCGGACCCGCTCCCCCGGCGCCACGCCGAGCCCGAGCGGGAAGGTCGGCAGCACGAAGTCGCGGGCGCGCAGGAAGGCGTGCCAGCCGAGAAGCCGGTCGTCGTCGTGCCAGACCTGCACGGGCTCGTCGTACTCCCGCTCGACGCCCGCCAGGAAGCAGGCGGTCTCCGGGAGCGCGGGACGCCCGAACCCGTCGCGGTAGGACTCGTAGAGCGTGGCGACCTCGTCCACGACCAGTGCGATCGAGTAGGCGTCGCCGTGCAGGTGGTCCATCCCGAGCACGATCGTCGAGCGGTCAGGACGCGACACCGCGAGCGGCACGTACGCCGGGTAGCCGAACGGGTGGCAGCCCTCCGCCAGCGCCTGCTGCAGACGCTTCCGCGTCTCGCCGGTGGTCGAGGTCGCACCGACCTCGGCCATGGTCCAGACCAGGCCGCCGGGGTGATGGCGGTACGCCGCCGGCCCGGTCGCCGTGCGCGCCACCTCCAGTTGCAGGCTGCTGTGCCGCTCGACGAACGCATGCCAGACGTGCCCCAGGGCGACGGCGTCGATCGGGCCCTCGGTGTCGAACGCCCCCGCCAGCCACACGGACGCCTCACCCGCCATGGCGCCGGCGAGGTGGTTGCGCTGGTTGAGCGAGAGCACCGCGGGTGTGCCGCTCCCGCCGGCCTTCACGTCCCAGCGCAGGATCGTGCCCGGCGCCGGCTCCCACAGGTCAGCGGTGGTGACCTGCACCGGTCGCCACCTCGCTGACCGCGTCCGCGAAGGTCTCTGCGAGCGCAGCGAAGAACGCGTCGACCGCCTGCTGCGCCGCGGCCGTGTCCGGCGTCTGGGCGCCGATCTGCAGCCGACGGTCCTCGCGGTTGATCCACATCGAGGCGTTGGCGGTGCGGCCGACGCCGGTGAAGTGGATCCCGCGGTCGTGCGCCTCGAGCCCGGCACCGGGGAACTTCCGGAGGTCGAGGTAGGAGACCAGCTGAGGACTGCCGAGCTGCTCGGGCGTGGTGAGCCCCGACATCAGCAGCGCGCCGATCGCGACGTGGACCGGCATGGCGGCGAGGCTGCGGGTCACGGCGTACGCCTCCTCGGCGGCCGCCACCACCTCGGCGAAGCCACCGTCGGGGATGGCGAACTCGACCGGCGCGAAGTTGCAGAACCAGCCGTGCGACATCGCGTAGTCGCCGGCGCGGGTGCCGAGGACGGTCACGCCGAAGTAGCGGTCGGCACCGGTGAGGCGCCGCTCCGTGACCGCCAGCGCGGCGAACAGCCCGCTCGTGAACCGGCCGCCCGCCTCACGGCAGCGCCGGTCGAACACCTCGAGCTGGTCGCCGCTCAGCGCGTCGAAGTCGCGCAGCGCGACCGGCGCCGTCTCCCCCGGCGCCAGGCCCAGGTCGAGCGGGAACCGCGGCAGCCGTCCCTCATGACGGGTCATGATCTCCAGCCATCCCTGGAGCTCGGGCGACTCGAGGCCGTAGCCCGCCGCACGCTCGCGCTCCTGCGCCGCATAGGCGACGAAGCTGCCGACGGCCGGAAGCTCGACCGCAGGACGGCCGGCCTCCGCGGCGTACGCCGTGGCCAGCTCGGTCGCGACCATCAGCTGCGACGCGCCGTCGGTGAAGGCGTGGTCACAGGCCCAGAACAGGCTCGCGTCGTCCTCACGGACGACCGCCGCGAGCACGAACGGGGGCCAGGAGTCCGGGCGGCACGCTTCGTCGGCGAGCGCGACGAAGAAGGACTCCCAGGCGGCATCCCAGTCGTCCGGCGCCTCCAACTCCTGGGCCTCGAAGGCGACGTCGTCGCTCCCGACCAGATGGCGTACGGCGGCCGCCCCCGACAGGTCGAACCAGGTGCGCAGCCCCTCGTGGCGGACGACGAACCGGGCCAGCGCACCAGCCATGGCGCCCGCGTCGAACGCGCCCGACAGGTGGGTCGCCGTGCCGGTCCAGGCGCGGTGCGTGCCACCGGCGGCGACGGTGCCTCGATAGGCGTTGAGGTGGTCCTGCTGGAGGAACGACGGCTCGCCGGGGCTCACCGGAGCGGCCTGCGCCGCGGCGAGGGACGCCGATGTCGGCCGGAACACCACGAGACGGCCGGGCGCCGGTGCCCAGTCGCGGAGTCGCTCGATCCTCATGCCGTCGTCACCAGCGTCTCGCCCTGGAGCAGCGGCTGTGCGGTCGACTGGAGGACCTCGGCGACGCGCCCCGCCAGATCGCGCATCGCGCGCTCGGCGGTGATCGTCTCCGGGTAGCGCGCCGAGACGTTCAGGCCCTCGGCCGTGCGGCCGAACCACAGGTAGACCTCATCGTCGGCGAAGGCAGGGCTTCGCAGGGCGCGGGCCTGCCACTCGTCCCAGCGGTCGGCCCCAGGAACGAACCGGCCGTCGACGTAGGAGACCGCGAAGTGAGGGGTGTCGCGCAGCTCGAGCAGCTCGCGGACGCGAGCGAACGGATGCGCGACCAGGTCCTTGCCGGCGGCCACGGCGGCGTGGACCCGCGCCGCGATCTCGGGCAGCGTGCGGGCGCCTGCGACGTCGACGTCGACCGGGCACAGCCCGACGTACCACCCGATGGCGGCGGCATACTCCGGCGTGAAGCGAGTGTGCATCGGCAGGACGAAGCGGACCCGGTCCAGACCGTGCGCCTCGCGCAGCGCCTGGACCATCGCGGCGAGCACGCCTGACTGCAACGACATGGAGCCGGCCCGGCACAGCCGGTTGAGGGCCGCGGCCTGCGGCGCATCGGTGAGCCAGGCGGCAAAGCTCGCCTGCTTCAGGCGGGGCGCGGCCGTCGGCTCGTCGACCGGGGTGGCCACGCCGGCGACCGGGAATGCGGGGAAGCCCGTGCGCTCCTCCGCGGTGAGGTAGTCGCGCCACCGCACGACCGGCTCGGAGTCGACGTCGAGCTCGTCGGAGAAGGCCCGCTCGACATCGGCGTGGTCGAGGTTGCTGCCGACCTCGAGGCAGGCGAGCTCCTCGTCGCTCACACCGGCGCAGGCGCGCTCGTAGAGTCCGGCGATCTCCTCGAACCAGAGCAGCTGGGAGTAGGCGTCCATCACGCTGTGGTCGGCGCCGAACGCCAGCGTGAAGCCCGCCTCATCGGGCTCGGCCACGGTGACGAACACGCAGTGCGGCCAGGCGAACGGCGTGATGCTGGCGGCGAGGAAGTCGGCGATGGTCTGCCGCGCCTCCTCACCGCTCGCAGGGCCGAGGTCGGCGGTCTCGATCCGGACCGACGTCGGCGCGGCGATCCGCCGCCGCCAACCCGCGTCCGTGGCGACGACACCGGCCCGCAGCACCTCGTGGCGGGCCAGCCACGCGCGCAGCGCCCGGTCGAGGGAGCGCGGGTCGAGCGGCGTCGGGATGCGCATGATCGACCCGATCCACGACCCCGCCGAGCTCTCGGCGAGGTGGAGCTCGTGGTTGGGCGACAGCCCCCGCTGGTCATCGGACCACGCGGCCGCGTCGGCGGCCGGTGTCCACGTCGTCACGACGCCGGGGGGAACGTCGTACGCGGAAAGCTCGGTGTACTCCATCGGGGGAGATGGATCCTCTCTGATGCGTAGCTTCTCGTGGCGTCAGCGCCGCGAGCCCGGACGAGCCAGACAGCAGATCTGCTCTGGTGGTGCTCCCTCTCCCGGGGCCCATTGTGGTGGCCCGCCGCGGCGTGAGGCGAGTCGCAGCCACGGTGTCGAGAAACACAGCCGGAAACGCCCGGAGGGGTATTTACACCCGGTCTGGACCACCGCTTCACTTGTGCGCCATCTCGGAAGGAGACGCCCGATGTCCCCACGCTCTCCGGCCCGTCACAGGTCCCCCGGAGCGGTCCGTCTCGAGTTCGCGGACGACATGTTCGCCCGCGGCCACCGTGGGGTCGGCAAGCCCCTCGTCAGCCAGCGGGTGTGGCGTCTCGATGAGCCGTACGACGCCGAGCGGCTGCGCCGGATCGCCGACGGGCTCGCCCGCGGGCGGCTGTCCCGCCGCGTCCGGCGCGCGGTCCTTCCGGGCGCGCGCGACGCATGGCGACACTCCGGCCAGGCGCCGGTCGTGACGCTGGGCGAGCGTCCCATCGAGGCGTCCGGCGCGCTCGACTGGCTGGCCGTCCGCCACGCCGAGCCGATCGACCCGCACGCCGGCCCGGCCTGGCGGCTCGCCGCGACCGACCTCGACGACGGCGGTGCGCTCGTCTCCCTCACGGTCGCCCATGCCGTGGCCGACGGCGCCGCCATCAGCGATGCGGTCCTTGCCGCCGCCACCGGTGCACCGACGTCGCCGCTCCCGGAGCCGCCGACGGGCCTGGCCGGCCTCCGGCTGGAGGTCCGCGACGCCGCCGGCCAGGTCGGGGCGATCGCGGACTGGGCACGCGCCCGGGCCCGCGCCAAGCGAGCCGGCACCCTGCCGGCCCCCAGCCCGGCGCCGCCGCACCCCGCGCCGACCCCCGATCCCTCGGCCGTCGACTGGACGCCACCGCGGGTCGTCGTCGAGTTCGACACCGAGCCCGTCGCGGCGGTCGCCGGACGGCAGGGCGGCAGCGCCAACGCCTGGTTCATCGCCGTCGCTGCCCGCCTCCTCGACGCCATCGGTCACGCGGCCCCGCGCGTGCCGATCCCGGTCTCGGTCCCGATCAGCGGCTTCGTGCCCGGTGACCTGCGCGCCAACAGCACCCGCATCGCTCGGGTCGATGTCGACCGCGAGGCCCTCGCCGCGCGCGACCTGGCCGTGGTGCAGTCCGCCGCGAAGGCGGCCTATGCCCGGGTGCGCGACTCCGGGCCCGGGCTGTCGCCGGTCCCGCTGCCCCTCGTCCAGATGCTGCCCGACGTCCTGTTGCGGCGGGTCCCTCAGCCGCCTCAGGCGGCCTGTCTCGCCTCCAATCTCGGCATCCTGCCCGCGCCGTTGAGCCGGGCCATGGGCGACCGCGTCCGGGCGGTCTCGACCTCGGCCACCGTGCCGCACCTCGCCGCCGAGCAGGCCCGCGAGATGGGCGGCGGGCTGCTGGTGTGGCACGCGTCCACGGGAGCCCGGAGCACCCTCACGCTGATCCCGGCGGAGCCCGACCGCGTCCCCGACGCCGCTGCCTTCGCGGGGCTCGTGCGCGACGAGCTCGCCTCGTGGGGCGTGACCTCGGCGCTGTGGTGACCTTCTCAGCCCGCCATCTCGACCGCGTCGGCGGCCGCTCTCACGGCGACCTCGGCGGGGGCGAGGCCGGCACCCAGCGCGGCGGCCCGGGCGACCGTCTCCGGCTCGAGCACCTCGGCGAGCGCGGCACGGAGCGTGACGCGGTCCAGGCGGGTCACCGGGAGCGACGTACCGACGCCGGCGCGTGCGAGCAGGCGGCCCCAGATGGGCTGATCCGCGGAGTACCACCCCACGACACTGGGGATCTGAGCGCGCAACGTCGCTCCGGTGGTGCCCGCCCCGCCGTGGTGCACCGCCGCTCGGCAGCGTGGCAGGACGCGGACGTGGTCGACCGGTCCGACCACCTTGACGTGGTCGCCGGCTGCTTCCGCGGCCGCGTCGAAGGCGTTCCAGCCGGCGCTCACCAGGGCCCGCAGGCCGAGGTCCGCGCAGGCGCCGGAGACCGCGGACAGCAGCGCGGCGGGGTCGCGGACGGGCATCGAGCCGAAGCCGACGTACACCGGTGGCTCGCCGGCCTCGAGCCAGTCGCTGACGTCGGCGGTGTCCTCGCCGAGCGCCGTGCGGTCCTCCTCGGCCAGCGACAGGAACCCCACGAACGGCCGGTCGACTCCCCACTGCTCGGGCAGGCCGGGCATCAGCACGGGATCGTAGGCCTGGACCTCGACCGCGCCGCGGTCGCGCAACCGGTCCTGCAGGCGTACGACGGCGGGCGGCAGGCCCAATGCGGCCCGCTGCTGGTTCTCGTCCCTGCGGGTGAGCGACCAGCGCAGGCCGAGCACGGCGTCACCCAGCGCATGCTGGACGACAGGACCGCCCCGGGACACCAGCGGGACGACACCGTTCGGCCGGATCGGGAAGTAGTGCAGGGCGGCGAAGCCGCAGCCCAGCGCCTCTGCGACCGCCGCGCCCACCTCCTGGCCGAGCAGGCCGACGACGATCGCGTCGACCCCGCCGAGCCGGTCCGCAAGCGCCAGCGTGCCCTCGCGCAGCTCCGTCCAGCCGTGGGTCGCCATCGCCCGATGGGCACGGACCCGGTCGCGCGGGTTGCGCGACCGCTTGCCACGCTGCACGGTCTGGGACCCCAGCAGGTCGCGGCTGTCGAGGCCCACCGGCACGGGATCCAGGCCCAGCCGCTCCCCCAGCGGCACCAGGTTCGGCGCCACGCCGACCGCGACGTCGTGCCCACGGCGGCGCAGCTCGAGCGCCACGGCCAGCGCCGGCTGCACGTCACCACGACTGCCCGTCAGGGCGAACGCGAGCTTCACAGGCGATCCCTCCGGCATTCCGAGTCCGGCCACGGCCGGCCGACACGATAGGACACTCCCCCATGACCACCTCGTCCGCCCAGGCTCCGTCCACGGCCCACCGGACCGCCCCGGCGACCGTGGCGACCGTCGCGCCCAGCAACCGACTGACCTACGACGACGAGCTCTTCCTCCGGATGGCGACCGTGATCGGCCTCCCGGTGGTGGCCCAGAACGCCTGGCGCTTCCCCACCGAGATCCCGGTCTCGGCGGTCGAGCGGGTGTCCGCCGCGCTCGCGCGCGGGCCACTCAACCGCCTCGTCGTCCGCAGCCGGGTCCCCGGCGCCCGCAGCCGGTTCGTGCGCTCCTCGGCCCGGGCGCCGCTGACCGTCCACCCCGACCGGCTCTCCCCCGACGACGTGCTCGCCTGGCTCGACTCGGTCGCCGAGATCGAGCTCGACCCGGTCAAGGGTCCTGGCTGGGCCTTGGCGATGGCCTACACGACGGAGGGGAAGACGATCGTCTCGTTCAACGTCTCGCATGTCGTGGCCGACGGCCGGCTCAAGCACGACTCGCTCGCCGCCGCGTCCGCCGGCCGCGTCCGTCCCCAGCTGCCGGTCGACGACCTCGCCGCCGCCCAGGTCCGGCTCGTCGACGACCTCCGCGATGCGGCCGGGATGGCCCGGAAGGTGTACGCCGGCCTCCGCGCCGCGCGCCGCGCCGACCCGATCCGACGGATCGACGCCCAGACCTCCGCGGACCGCCCGGTCCCGGATCCGCAGCCCGACGACGACGTACGCCACACGATCGCGAAGGTGGTCGCGGACTGCCCCGCCGAGGACTGGAAGGCGGCCGCCAAGGAGGCGGGCGGCACGGCCAACGGTCTGTTCATCGCCGTGACGGTCGAGGTGCTGCTCGCCGCCGGCATCGTCGAGGCGGGCCGGCCGGTCGCCGTCAACCTGCCGGTGAGCGTCCGCGGCGGCGACGACGACCTGCGCGCCAACGCCACCTCGGGCGTCACCATCGCCGTGGACACCGAGACCCGCGACGGGGCCGGCGTGGTCCCCGACCTGGCCGCGGTCCGGGCACGGTCGAAGGAGCAGTTCACCGCACTGTTCGACGGCACCCGTCCCGACCCCAGGCCGTGGTTCCGCCCGCTGGTCCAGATGCTGCCCGACCGGGTGGCTCGCTGCTTCGCCACCAACATCACGACCCCACTCTGCCTGGCGTCCAACCTCGGCACGCACCCCGACACCTTCATGGCGCCGTTCGACCCCGACCAGCAGGCCGAGTCGATCCTGCTCCACGCCGTCCCGCTCGGGGCCACCCGCGGCCAGCTCCGCCGTCAGCGTGGCGGCGTCACGGCCTGGTGGGGCGAGGGCAACGGCGTCTGCAGCCTCACGATCCACGGCCTCGACCCCGACCACGTCCGGGACGCCGCCACCCTCCGGCGACTCGTCGGCGAGGTCTACGCGCGCCGGGGGCTCACGCCGACGTTCTGGTGACGATCAGCCGAGCGGGTCGAGCAACCCGGCGGGCGCCACTGCGGCCCTCATCGCGGCTCACCGCACCAGCCCCAGGCCCGCCACCAGCACACTCACAGATCGGTCAACGACGACCTCGGTCCCGGCCACCACGAAGACCGCGACCAGCAGTGGCCACCCGGTCACGGCATCAGCCGGAGGGTCGCGGCCGTGGCCAACCCGTACGCCGCATGCGGGATCGCGTCCAAGACCCAGTCCCCGGCCGACCAGGACCGCGGATCGGTGACGCCGAGCACCGCCATGGGAGCGTCGGTGCCGACCATGGCGCCCACCGAGGCGAGCACGGCGCCGACGACCAGCGGCGGCCGCCGGCCGTCGTACGCGAGAGCGAGGAGAGCACCCGTGACGACGCCGCTCGCGATGCCGAGCATCGGGCCGAGGCCCGCGACGCGGTTCTGCCGGGTCTCCTCGTCCCCGGGGACCGTCGCGCCCGCATGGTCCGCGAGCGCCTCGACCGTCTGCTCCGGCGTGTTGCTCGTGCCGCGGCCGCGGGCGACCATGTCGAGGTAGGTGACCGCATTGAGCGCGGTCGTACCGGCGGCGCCCGCCAGGGCGCCGCGCGCGAGGTTGCCTGCGATCCGGGACATGGCGCTCTCCTTGGCCGTCGCGAGGGTGACGAGGTCGGGTTCTGAGTCTGGTACCCGTTGCGCGCCAGGGCAGCCGCCCGGCGCTGGCGAAATGGACACAACCACCCTGACCGGGGCTTACCCGGCGGGTGGCTGTGTGGTGCTGCTCGCTGGTCCGTCAGCCGCCTCTCGGCGAATGGCCGCTCGTAGCGGCAGATGGTGAGGCCCGGGGGCATGAGTCGAACCAGCTGAGGGGGTCAACCCAGGACGATGCCCGGCCATTCCCCGGCGTTCTGGTGGCCCGCGTCACGCCACCCGCGTCGCGCTCCGGCCGGCCGCGACGGTGGACTATCGTGGAGCCGATGTCTGCGAGCGACGACTACTGCGAGCTGTGTGATCTTCCGAAGTCCCAGTGCGTCCACGGGCGACCGCCCGCTCCGGAGCCGGTCAAGGCGCCCCCGAAGCCCAAGCCCCGGAAGACCGCCACGGCGTCGCGCACCACGACGACGACGCGGACCGCGCCGGTGTCGCGGCGCTGGACGCCGCCGGACGCGCTGAAGCCGCTCATCGTGACGGTCCTCGAGGACGCCGGTGGGGAACTGGAGGCGGACCAGGTCTTCCGCGAGCTGGAGACCCGGCTCGAGGACCGGCTGCTCCCCGGCGACCGGGAGACGACGCCGGAGGGCGAGCTGCGGTGGCGGTATGCCGCCCGCCGGGCCCGTCAGGCGCTCATCTCCGAGGGACTCATGACCAAGGGCACGCCTGGAGTCTGGACGCTGGCCTGACCGCCGCTCCTCGCACCGGCTGTTAGGTTGCGGGGCAGATCCCACCGGCTCCCGGGAAGGTGCGTCCGTGGCCGCGAAGCCCGTCCAGCCCCCTGCGCCCGTGCTCGTCAGCGCCCACCGCTGCGGCGCCGGCGACGACCCCCAGGGCGAGAACTCCCTCCATGCCCTCGAGCACTCGGTCGCGCTCGGCGCGGACTTCGTCGAGTTCGACGTACGCCGCCGGGCCGACGGTCACCTGATCGTCGCGCACGACCTGCCGGACGACGGTGTCCAGGTCCTCGCCTACGACGCCCTCCTCGAGTCGCTCGACGACCGTGCCGGAGCCCACATCGACCTGAAGTTCGGCTCCCCCGCCGAGCTCTACGACCAGCTCGGCGCCTGCTGGGAGGTCGAGGTCGTCAAGCGCGCGCTCAAGCGGCTGTCGCCCGACCGAGTCGTCGCCACCACCGGCCGCGAGCGGGCCGCCCGGGCGCTGCGCGACTGGGCCGACGCCGAGGGTGTCCCGCTCCTGGTCGGCCTCTCGATCGGCTCCAGCCTGCGCGGCCTCGCGCCGCGCGCCGCGGCGGCCTCGCTGCTGCGGCAGCTCGCCCCCGAGGAGCGCCTCGCCCGCTCCGGTGCCAACGTCTTGTGCGCCAACCACGGTCTCGCGCTCCTCCGGCTGCGTCGGGTCGCGCGTCGCCGCGGACTCCGGCTGCTCGTGTGGACGGTGGACGCGCCCGCGCTCCTGCGCTGGTGGATGCGGCCCGGCGCCGCCTGGATGGTCACCACCAACCACCCCGCGCTCGCGCTCCGCGACCGGCGCCGTGCCCGGCGGTGCGCACGGCGGCGTACCACTGACAGGATGCGACCATGACGACCGACGTCCTGGGCGCGCCGTACACCGCCGAGACCCTCACCTTCCCCGACGACCACGAGGGCGAGCTCGTCGCCACGCTCGTCCACCGGCCGGCCGACGCCGGCCCCTCGGGGCGGGCCGTCCTGCACGTCCACGGCTTCGCCGACTACTTCTTCCAGACGGAGTACGCCGAGTGGTGGACCGCCCGCGGCTACGACTTCTACGCCGTCGACCTGCCGAAGTACGGCCGCTCGCTCCGTCCGCACCAGACGCCCAACTACGTCACGGACCTCGACGACTACTTCCCCGTGCTCGACGAGGCCTGGACCCGGATCACCGAGGGCCACCAGCGGATCGTCGTCACCGCCCACTCCACCGGCGGCCTCACGGCCCCGCTGTGGGCGGACGCCCGCAGGCCGCCCGAGCTGGTCGGGATGTTCCTCAACTCGCCGTGGTTCGACATGCAGGGCTCGGCGCTACTGCGCACGGTCGGCACGCCCGTGATCCACCGGGTCGCGAGGTGGCAGCCGATGCGCGCCATCCCGCGCACGGTGAGCGGCCTCTACACCCGTTCGCTCCACCAGGACCACGAGGGCGAGTGGGACTTCGACCTCACCTGGAAGCCGGTGGAGTCCTTCACGGTCTACGCCGGCTGGCTCTCCGCCATCCGTCGCGGCCACGCACGTCTGCATGCCGGCCTCTCTGTCACCTGTCCCGTGCTCGTGCTCTCCTCGGGCGCGTCGGGCCATGCGAGCGAGATGAACGAGACCGTGCACGGCACCGACATCGTCCTCGAGGTGCCCCAGATCCGTCGCTGGGCGACCGCCGTCGGCCCGCACGTCACCTACGTCGCGGTCGACGGCGCCCGCCACGACGTCATCCTGTCGCGGCCGGAGGTCCGGAAGGCGGCGTACGACCAGCTCGGCCGCTGGCTCGGCGCCTACGTCGAGTAGCGCCTCACCTCGCGCTGAAGGGCTCGCCGTCGAACCGGTCCCAGGTCACGAACTCCTCGACCGCCCGGCGGCGCAGCCGCGTCGGCTGCTTCACCGGCTTGCCGAGCGGGACGACGCAGGCGAGCGCGTGCCCGGGCGGCGCGCCGAGGAGCTCCAGCACGGCGTCCTCCTCCGGGACGGCCATCGTGGTGACGGTGCCGCCGAACCCCTCGGCGCGCGCCGCCAGCAGCAGGTTCCACACCAGCGGGTAGACCGAGGCGCCGCTCACCAGTCCCACGCGGTCGAGATCCTGGTCGGTCGAGGCGAGCGCGCCCAGGTCGACGAGCACGACCACGACGACCGCGGCCGTGCGCAGCGGCTCCACCAGGTGGCGCGGGACCTCCGTCGCCGCGATCTCCTCCGGCGTCGGGCCGGGCGGCTGGAGGCTGTTCCAGGGGACCTCGCCGGCGGCGCCCTGTGCGGTGTAGCGCCGGGCGCCCGGCTCGGTGAGGGCCGCCAGCCGTTCGCGGGTGTCCTGGTCGCGCACGAGCACGATCCGCACCCCCTGCCGGTTGCCGCCGCTCGGCGCGAACCGGGCGTTCTCCAGCATGCGGTAGAGCACCTCGTCGGGCAGCGGGTCGCCGGTGAACCGGCGGATCGCCGCCGTGGTGCGCATGGCGTCGTACAGGTCCATCTGGTGCATGCTCCCAAGCCTGCCGTACGACGCCGGCTACGGCTGCTCGGGGGCGGGCTCGTCCGCCGGCGGCTCTGCCTGGCCGGGCGCGCCGTTGGAGGCGCCGGTGTTGGCGGCCGAGTCCGCCTCGGCGATGGCCGCCTTCACGGCTTCCTCAGCGGCATTGCTGGCCGCCGTGCCGACGGTGCCGAGCTCGGGCGCGGGCGCGCCGAGGTCGACGCGCGTGCGTGGGCCGTCGGTCTCCTGCGGGATGCCCTGGAGGTTGCTCAGCGAGGAGCCGAGGCCCTCGAGGGCCTTGCCGATCTCGCTCGGCACGATCCAGACCTTGTTGGCGTCGCCCTCGGCGATCTTGGGCATCATCTGGAGGTACTGGTAGGCCAGCAGCGACTGGTCCGGCTGGCCGTCGTGGATGGCCTGGAAGACGGTCTGGATGGCTTGGCCCTCACCCTGGGCGCGCAGGATCGCGGCCTCGCGGTCGGCCTGTGCGCGCAGGATCTGCGACTCGCGCTGACCCTCGGCGTTGAGGATCGCAGACTGCTTGTTGCCCTCTGCGGAGAGGATCGAGGACTGCCGCTGACCCTCGGCCGTGAGGATCGCGGCGCGCTTGTCGCGGTCGGCGCGCATCTGCTTCTCCATGGCGTCCTTGATCGACATCGGCGGGTCGATGCTCTTGACCTCGACCCGCTTGACCTTGATGCCCCACCGGCCGGTCGCCTCGTCGAGCACCGTCGAGAGTCCGGTGTTGATCCGCTCGCGGCTGGTCAGGGTCTCCTCGAGGTCCATGCCGCCGGCGATGTTGCGCAGCGTGGTCATCGTGAGCTGCTCGACGGCCTGGATGTAGTTGGCGATCTCGTAGGTCGCCGCGATCGGGTCGTTGACCTGGAAGTAGATGACGGTGTCGATCGAGACGGTGAGGTTGTCCTCGGTGATCACCGGCTGCGGCGGGAAGGTCACCACCTGCTCCCGCATGTCGATCATGTAGCGCACCTTGTCGACGAACGGCACGATGACGTTGAGCCCGGGAGTGAGCGTGTCCTTGTACTTCCCGAAGCGCTCCACCACCCCGGCCCGCGCCTGCGGGATGATCTTGACGGTCTTGGCGAGCGCGGTGATGACGAAGATCGCCAGGATCACCAGCACCACGAGGACGGCAGTCATCGAAACTCCTTCGGTTGCTACAGCTCCAGCTCGGGCACGGGATGGACGTAGGCCGTGGCGCCTCTGATCTCGAGGACCTCGACGGTGGTCCCGGGCTCGATCACGAGGTGCTCGTCGTACGGCTGAGCCGTCCACAGCTCACCGTCGATCTTGAGCTGGCACGGCTGATGGGCGCTGATCGTGCCGGGCGCGATCGCACGACAGCCCAGCAGCTTGCGCGTGCCGAGGATCAGCTCGGGACCGTGGTGGAGACGCGCGACCAGGCTCGGGCGGACCACGCCCAGCATGCCGATCGCCACGACGAGCGCGACGATGGCCTCGAGGACCACGCTGTCGACGAACACGCCCGTGATCGCACCGGCGAACGCGCCGCAGGCCAGCATCAGCAGGATGAGGTCGAGGCTGAACAGCTCGGCGACGACCAGGAGCGCACCGGCGCCCAACCAGATCAGCCAATCCATGCCGCCCATGCACCGACTGTAGTCTGCGTCACCAACCCGTCGCCGGCGGCTCCGGCCGCTGCGCGCGCCGGGTCACCTCCCGGGTCGCGCGTCAGCCCGCGCGACGCGTCAGCCCGCGCGACGCGTCAGCCCGCGCGACGCGTGCGCCGACGGGCCCAGTAGCGTCCGTCGCGCTCCTCGAGGTCGAGCGGCATCCCGAACGTCGCGCCCAGGTTCGCCGCCGTGAGCGTGTCCTGGATGAGGCCGGCGGCCACGATGCGGCCCTGACGGAGCATGAGCACGTGGCTGAAGCCCGGCGGGATCTCCTCGACGTGGTGGGAGACCAGCACGGTCGCCGGCGAGTCGGGGTCGTAGGCCAGCATCGAGAGCGTCGAGACGAGGTCCTCACGACCACCGAGGTCGAGACCCGCGGCCGGCTCGTCGAGGAGGAGCAGCTCCGGGTCGACCATGAGCGCCCGCGCCACCTGGACACGCTTGCGCTCCCCCTCGCTCAGGGTGCCGAACGTGCGGTCGGCGAGATGCTTGATGCCGACCTCGACGAGCAGGTCGTGGGCGCGGCCGTGGTCGAGCTCGTCGTACTCCTCGCGCCAGCGGCCGACGACGCCGTACGACGCCGACACGACGACGTCGCGGACGAGCTCCTGCCGCGGGATGCGCTCGGCGAGCGCGGCGCTGGTGAGACCGATGCGCGGCCGCAGCTCGAAGACGTCGACCCTCCCGAGCTGCTCGCCGAGAACCTGCGCAACGCCGCTCGTCGGGTGCATCTGGGCCGCCGCGATCTGCAGGAGCGTGGTCTTCCCGGCGCCGTTGGGCCCCAGGATCACCCAGCGCTCGTCCTCCTCGACCGTCCAGCTCACGGCATCGAGCAGGACGTTTTTGCCGCGGCGGATGGTGACGTCGGAGAGCTCGATGACGGCGGCCATGGCGGTCACTGTAGCGATGGCCGCGACCCGACCCGCGGGCACCCCACACCGCTCCCGGCGTACAGTCGCAGGCCGTGAGCATCGAGGACCACCGGACCGCCGTCGGCGCGGTCCCCGACGCCCTCCGCCTCGCGTGGTGGGGCACTTCCTGGCTGCGCGGCGAGACCGTCGCCGACCTCATGCTGGACGCGGTGATCGGCGACGACGCGACCCACACGGTCAGCGGCCTGGCGGCGCTCGGACTCGGCGGCGAGGCGGGCCGGGCGGAGACGCTGATCGGCGGGCTGAGCCGGCTGCGGGCCGAGGGAGCGTCTCTGCTCGGCACCGCGTTCCCGGTCGAGGGCGACCTCCTGGGGCTCGGCGGTCCGGCCGCCTTCAACCTCGGCGCGCTCGAGGCCGGCGAGGCGGTCGTCTCCGACGCCGGGGTCGGCCTCGCCCCCACCCGGGTCGGCGCGGTGATCGAGTGGCAGGCGTACGCCGCCCAGCGCCGCCAGCTCCCCGACGTCGGCGAGGCCGACCGGGCGCTCCGCGGCGCGCTCCTGGAGGCCGCGCAGGCGCTGGCCGACCTCGACGTCGCCCGCTGGCGTCCCGAGATCGCCGACCGACTCCTCAACCTGCGCCACCGCCCCGCGCTTCGCGGCGCTCCCGGCGTCCCCGACCGCTGCGTCGACCTCGCTGCCCGTGGGCTGCAGGCGCGCGACATCGTCGGGCTCGCGCTCGAGGATGAGGGTGGCGCGGTGTCGGCGTACGAGATGAGCGCGCGGCGCGACGCCCTCGTCCCCCTGGACCGTGCCGCGCGCCGGGCGCTGACGGCCGCAGGCTCGCCCGAGGTGTGGCCTCCGGGCTGAACCACGGCCGGAACCGGCTAGATTGCTGCCCGATGACCGAGTCCTTCGACCAGCTCGGGCAGCGACCCGACACGCTGCTGGTCACGCTTGCCGGCCGCGACCGCCCCGGAGTCACGTCCTCGACCCTGGCGACGCTCGCGCTCGCCGGCGTCGACGTCGTGGACCTCGAGCAGATCGTCCTGCGAGGACGTCTCGTGCTCGGACTTCTCGTCACGGCGCCGGCCGACGCCGCCGGCACGGTCGCGCTGCGCACCGCCATCGAGGAGACCGCACACGCCCTCGACATGACCGTCGAGATCGAGTCCGGCACGGGCGACACCCCGCGACGCCCGCGTCAGCGCGCCCACGTCACCGTGCTCGGCACGCCGCTCAAGGCCTCCGCCATGAGCGCGGTGACCCGGCGCATCGCCGGCGCCGGCGCCAACATCGACCGGATCATCCGGCTGGCCGGCTATCCCGTCACCGCCTTCGAGCTCCACGTCTCCGGCGCGGACCCCGACGAGCTGCGTGCCTCGCTCTCGACCGAGGCCGCGGCGCAGAGCGTCGACATCGCCGTGCAGCCGGCCAACCTGTCGCGGCGCGGCATGCGACTCATCGTCATGGACGTCGACTCCACCCTCATCCATGGCGAGGTGATCGAGATGATCGCCGCCTACGCCGGCTGCGAGGACGAGGTCGCCCGCGTCACCGAGGCGGCGATGCGCGGCGAGCTCGACTTCGAGGAGTCCCTGCGCGCTCGGGTGAAGCTCCTCGCCGGCGTCCCCGCCTCGGCGCTCGACGAGGTCTACGACAACCTCCAGCTCAACCCGGGTGCCCGCACCATGGTCCGGACGCTGCGTCGTCTGGGCTACCGCTTCGCGATCGTCTCCGGCGGCTTCTCCCAGATCACGTCGCGGCTCGCCGCCGACCTCGGCATCCACTTCTCCCGGGCCAACGAGCTCGAGATCGTCGACGGTCGGCTCACCGGGAACGTCGTCGGTGACGTCGTCGACCGGGCCGGCAAGGCGCGGGCGCTGTGCGAGTTCGCCGCGGAGCTCGGCCTGCCCGAGGCCGCCACCGTCGCGATCGGCGACGGCGCCAACGACCTCGACATGCTCGCCGCCGCCGGCCTGGGCGTCGCCTACAACGCCAAGCCCGCCGTCCGCTCGGCCGCCGGCACGGCCATCAACGTGCCCTACCTCGACACGATCATGTATCTCCTCGGCATCTCCCGCGAGGAGATCGAGGCGGCCGACGCCGAGGCCGGGATCGTCACCCCCGCGCCGCCGATCTGAGGGTTGAGCCGCCCCCTCTGGTGGGGTGCGTGGCCTGGACGGAGTCAGCCGCGACCGACGTGGAAAGCGGCGACGGAGGCCTCCGCCTCGTCGAGGTCGGCCCAGTCGCCGTCGTACGACAGGACGGTGACCGCCGCCGTCGGATAGCCCAGCGCCAGCGCGTTGCCCGCCTCCTCATCGCCGCTGCCGTCGTCGAGCAGCGAGACCAGATAGGCGACGGTCGGGTTGTGGCCGATGACCACGAGCGTCTCGATGCCGTCGTCGGTGGCGCGGACGAGGTCGAGCGCGACATCGGTGGACGCGGAGTAGAGCCCCTCGTCGTACTCCGCCAGCGTCAGGTCCCACCCGGAGCCGACGGCGACGTCCTCCCAGGTCTGGACGGTCCGGGCCGCCGCGGAGACGAGCACGTAGTCGGGCTCGATCCCCTGGGCCGCGAGCCACTCCCCTGCGGCGCGCGCGTCGGCGTGACCGCGGTCGGTGAGCTGACGCTCGAAGTCGGTCGGCGCCGAGGCCTCCGCCTTGGCGTGCCGCATGATCACGAGAGTGCGCATGGCGAGGAGCCTACGGTTCTTTGCGCGCACAGCGCGCGGCGGCGCACCAGGTCCCGAGCGGTGCTCAGGCGCCCATCGCGTGGTAGCCGCCGTCGACGTGGACGATCTCGCCGGTGGTCGCCGGGAAGAAGTCGCTCATCAAGGCACAGACGGCCTTGGCGGTCGGCGTCTGGTCGGTGTTGTCCCAGCCCAGCGGCGAGCGCGAGGCCCACATCGCGTCGAGCTCCTCGAAGCCGGGGATGGCCTTGGCGGCGAGGGTGCGGAGCGGGCCCGCGGAGACCAGGTTCACCCGGATCCCGTCGGGACCGAGGTCGCGGGCGAGGTAGCGCGCCGTGGACTCGAGGCCGGCCTTGGCCACGCCCATCCAGTCGTACGCCGGCCACGCGACCGTCGCGTCGAAGGTCAGCCCCACCACCGAGGATCCGGCAGACAGGAGCGGACGGCACGCGATGGCGAGGCTCTTGAGGGAGTACGCCGAGACCTGCACGGCCTGCGCGACGTCCTCCCACGGCCCGTCGAGGAACTTCCCGCCGAGGAGCGTCTCGGGGCTGCCGTAGGCGATCGAGTGGACGACGCCGTCCAGCCGGGCGTCGGCGCCGAGGTGCTCGCGCACCGCGTCGGCCAGCCCGGCGAGGTGGTCGGCGTTGGTCACGTCGAGGTCGAGGACGGGCGGCTCGACGGGCAGCCGCTTGGCGATCCGCTTGGTGATGCTCAGCGCACGCCCGAAGTTGGAGATGAGCACCGTGGCGCCCTGCTCCTGCGCGACCTTCGCGACCGCGAACCCGATGGAGGTGTCCATCGTGACGCCGGCGACCAGGATGTTCTTGCCGTCCAGAATGCCCATCTTCTCCCTCTCGGTGGTCGAGCTAGTCGGGGCCGTCAGTGGCCCATGCCGAGGCCGCCGTCGACCGGGATCACGGCCCCGGTGACGTAGGCCGCGCCGTCGCCGGCCAGCCAGGTGACGGCGGCTGCGACCTCGTCGGGCTGGGCGTAGCGGCCGAGCGGGACGCGGTCGGAGATGGCCGTGCGCTGCTCCTCGGTGAGGACGTCGGTCATCTCGGTCTCCACGAAGCCGGGCGCCACCACGTTGGCGGTGATGCTGCGGCTGCCGAGCTCACGGGCCAGCGAGCGCGCCATCCCGACCAGGCCGGCCTTCGAGGCGGCGTAGTTGACCTGGCCGGGGTTGCCGAGCAGACCCACGACCGAGGAGATGAAGACGATCCGGCCGCGTCGCAGCCGCAGCATGCCCTTGGCGGCGCGCTTGGCGAGCCGGAACGACGCGGTCAGGTTCGTGTCGATGACGTCGGACCAGTCGTCTTCCGACATGCGCAGGACGAGCGTGTCCTTGGTGATCCCGGCGTTCGCCACGAGGACCTCGACCGGCCCCTGGGCGGCCTCGATCTCGGCGTACGCCGCCTCGACCTGCTCGGGGACGGTGATGTCGCACGTCAACTGGAGGGCGCCCTCGGGGCCGCCGCCGCTGCGGCTGGTCACCGCCACCTTGTCGCCCTGGGCCAGGAACGCCTCGGCGATGGCGCGGCCGATGCCGCGGTTGCCGCCGGTGACGAGGACGGAACGGGGGGCTGGCGCGGTGCTCTCGGTCACGTCAGGTGACGCTAGTGATTACCGACCGGTACGACGAATCATCCCCGGCTCACTCGTCCTCGAGCCGGAAGCCCAGCTTCATCGTGACCTGGACGTGCTCGACGGCACCGTCCTTGATCTGCCCTCGGACGCCGACGACCTCGAACCAGTCGAGGTGGCGCAGGGTCTTCGACGCCCGCTCGATGGCGTTGGAGATCGCCTCGTCGACGCCGTCGGGCGAGGTCCCGACTACCTCGGTGACGCGGTAGGTGCGGTTGGTCATGGTCAGCCTCCTTGGCGCGAGCACCAGCCGTCCGGGCTGCTGCTGGTCCTTCGACCCTAGCGACGTAGGATCGCCGGTATGGCCAAGGTCCGAGGTGCGTCGCACAAGGGCGAGCTGCCGATCCGCATCACGACCGCGCAGACGAGCCGCAACGAGGACATCGCGGCGCGCCAGAAGCGCTACATCCTCTCGATGTCGATCCGGTCCGTCTGCTTCATCGGCGCCGTATTCGCGGGGTTGGCCCACATCACCTGGCTGTGGCCGATCCTCATCGCGGCGGCCATCGTGCTGCCCTACGTCGCCGTGGTGATGGCCAACGCCGCCAACACCAAGGGTGACGGCTTCAACCTGCTCGACTCGCCCTACGGCCGGCCGGAGCTCCGGGGTGGCCGAGAGTGGCGCGAGGAGCACCACAAGTCCTGAGCGAGCGGGCAGCCTGCCCACTCCTCATCCCGCACCGACAGAAAGCACAGGACAGCACGCGATGGCCAGCATCCACGACGGCGACCTCTGCTCGGCCAGGGGCTGCCAGGCCGCGGCCGCCTGGGAGCTGCGCTGGAACAACCCGCGGCTGCACACCCCGGACCGGCGCAAGGTCTGGCTGGCCTGCGAGGAGCACAAGGACTCCCTCACCGAGTTCCTGGGCTCGCGCGGGTTCCTCAAGGACGTCGTCGCCCACTGACGTCGAGTCAGCGCTCCGGCATCGCCGGCACGCACCGGACCCCGTCAGCCGCCGATCGCCGACATCGGACGGTCGGGCTGGAGGAAGCCCTCGTCGTCGATGCCGTGGCCGGCCTTCTTGCCGGCCATCGCGACGATCCAGCGCTCCGCCAGCTCCTCGTCGCCGGCGCCGTCGCGCAGCGGCTGTCGCAGGTCGGACTCCTTGCGCGCGAAGAGACAGTCCCGGACCTGTCCGTCGGCGGTGAGACGGACCCGGTCGCAGTCGCCACAGAACGGGCGGGTGACCGAGGCGATCACGCCGACGGTGGCCGGGCCGCCGTCGACCGTGAACAGCTCCGCGGGCGCGCTCCCCCGCGGCTCCTTCGCCGGCGCCAGGGTGAACTCCGCCGCCAGCCGGCTGAAGATCTCATCGGCGGTGACCATCCGCTCCCGCGACCATCCGTGCTGGGCGTCGAGGGGCATCTGCTCGATGAACCGCAGCTCGTAGCTGTGGTCGATCGCCCACGCCAGCAGCTCGGGCGCCTGGTCGTCGTTGACGCCGCGGAGCAGCACCGCATTGATCTTGACCGGGCCCAGCCCGGCGTCGGCCGCGGCCGCCAGCCCGGCGAGCACGTCCTTGAGTCGGTCTCGGCGGGTGATCTCGGCGAACGTCTCCGGCCGGATGGAGTCCAGCGAGACGTTGACGCGGTCGAGCCCCGCCTCGGCGAGCGCCGGGGCGGTGCGGGCGAGGCCGAGCCCGTTGGTGGTGATGGACAGCTCGAGGTCGGGTGAGAGGGCACGCGTACGCCGCACGATGTCGACGAGGCCGCGGCGCACCAGTGGCTCGCCACCGGTGAAGCGCACCTCGCGGATCCCGAGCCGCTCGACCGCCACCGTGATCAGCCGGACGACCTCGTCGTCGGTGAGGACCCGCTCGTCCGGGAGCCAGTCCAGTCCCTCGGCCGGCATGCAGTAGCTGCAGCGCAGGTTGCATCGGTCGGTGAGCGACACCCGAAGGTCCGTGGCGACCCGCCCGAACCGGTCGACCAGGGCGCCGGCCCGGGGCGCAGCGTCCAAGATGCGCAGCGATGTCGTCTCCACCACGCCAGCATAGGCGGCGGCCGACCCGGACCCGAGCGGTTCACCGCCTGGCGGTTAGCCTCGTCGGGTGCGATCGTTCCGGTTCCTGCTCAGCCGCCGCTGGGTGCTGTTCGCGATCGCGGTCGCGGTCCTCGTGTGCGCGACGTGGTGGCTCGGCAACTGGCAGTTCGGCCGGCTCCACGACAAGCGACAGAGCAACGACATCGTCCGCACCAACGAGCACGCCGCCCCCGCCCCGGTCGGGGACGTCCTCGCCGTCGGACGCAGCGTCGCCAAGGACGACGAGTGGCGCCGGGTCACGGCGACGGGGACCTACGACACCGCCCACACCATCGTGTGGCGCTACCGCACCGACGACCACGGGACGGCCGGCATCGACGTCGTCGTCCCGTTCGTGACGAAGGGCGGGACGGCCCTCATCGTCGACCGCGGCTGGATGGCCTCCCCCGACCAGGACCACGATCCCGAGACGCTGCCCGCACCGCCGTCCGGGACCGTCACCGTGACCGGCTGGGTCCGCGTCGACGGGACCGGCGACGCGACCCGAGTCGACCAGGTCGGCGGCTCGCTCGGCACCCGCGCCGTCTCCTCGCGCACGATCGGACCGGCGATCGGACGGCCGGTCTACGGCGGCTTCGTCAACCTCGAGAAGGAGGACCCGGCGCCTGGCACCGAGCTGGCCCGGGTCGACATGCCCGAGCTCAACGACGGACCGCATCTCTTCTACGGCATCCAGTGGTGGTTCTTCGGGGTGCTCGCCGTCTTCGGCTTCTTCTACCTGATGTACGACGAGCGGCGCTCGACCCTCAAGGCAGAGGCCTCCCCCGAGCCCCAGCCGGCCGGTGAGACGATCGGCGAGACGGCCGCCGTGGCGACGCTGCCAGACGCCGCGGTCACGGGCGCACAGACACCTGCCACCACGGCCGCCTCGCGGCCCGAGCCGCGCGTCGACCCTCGAGCCGAGCGGAAGGCCAGGCGGACGGCGCGCAACGCCCACAAGCAGGCCGTCCGGGCGGCCTACCAGGCGGCGTACGAACAGGAGAAGCGCGCCCGCGGAGGCGACGAGGCTCAGAGCGAGCGCAGCATGCCGCCATCGACCGGCACCATCGCGCCGGAGACGTACGACGACGCCGGCGAGAGCAGGAATGCCGCGACGGAGCCGAACTCCGCCGGCCGCCCGTAGCGGCGCAGCGGGATCCCCGTCGGCTCGCCGTCGCCGAGGCCGGTCTCGCGCATCCGGTCGGTGAGCAGCCGCCCCGGCAGCAGGCCGTTGACGCGGATGCCCCGTGGGCCGTATTCGTCGGCGAGCGCCTTCGCCGTCATCGCGAGCCCGGGCCGCAGGCCGTTGGAGATGCCGAGCTCGAGGATCGGGCTCTTGACGCTCGAGGAGAGCACGAAGGCGATCGAGCCGCCGTCCGTCAGGGCAGCCGCGACCTCCCGCGCGAGCCGCACCGCGCCGAGGAACACGGACTCGAAGGCGTCGCGCCACTGCTCGTCGGTCGCCTCCGCGACCGTGCCGGCCGGCGGCCCGCCGACGCTCACCAGGGCGCCGTCGAGACGCCCGAACGTGTCGCGGGCCGTCCGCACGAGGACCGCCGCGGCCCCGGGGTCGGCGTTGTCGGCGACGACGGTCGCGACAGACTCCCCCAGCGCCTGGCGTACGACGGCCAACGACTCCGCGCTCCGCCCGGAGACCACCACCCGGGCACCGTCGGCGACCAGCGCGTCGACGCACGCCCGCCCGAGGCCACGGCTGCCTCCGGTGACGACGTAGACACGGTCCTTCAGTCCGAGGTCCACTCAGGCCTCCTTCTCGATGACGTCCTTGCGGAACTGGGTGTGGTGGAGCTCGGCATAGAGCCCGCCGCGGGCGAGCAGGTCGTCGTGTCGGCCCTGCTCGACGACCCGGCCGTCCTCGATGACGAGGATCCGGTCGGCGTTGCGGACCGTCGAGAGGCGGTGGGCGATCACGATCGAGGTGCGGCCCTCGAGCGCGGTGTCCAGGGCGCGCTGAACCGCCGCCTCCGACTCGCTGTCCAGATGCGCGGTCGCCTCGTCGAGGACGACCACGCGCGGCGCCTTGAGGAGCAGGCGCGCGATGGCCAGCCGCTGCCGCTCACCGCCGGAGAGGCGGTAGCCGCGGTCCCCCACCACGGTGTCGAGCCCGTCGGGCAGCCCCTTCACCAGCGTCGCGATCTGCGCCGCCTCCAGGGCGTCCCAGACCTCGTCCTCGCGCGCGCCCGGGCGGGCGTAGAGCAGGTTGCCGCGGATCGTGTCATGGAACATGTGGGCGTCCTGCGTCACATAGCCGACCGCGCCCTCCAGCGACTCCAGCGTCACGTCCCGGACGTCGACACCGCCGACCCGCACGGCACCGGCGCCCACGTCGTACAACCGGGCCACCAGGTGGGTCACCGTCGTCTTCCCGGCCCCCGACGGGCCGACAAGCGCCGTCATCGTGCCGGGCTCGGCGGTGAAGTCGATGTCGTGGAGCACCTGTTGCGCGGGCCGCGACTCGGTGCGCGCGATGACCTCGAGGGAGGCGAGGGACACGTCGTCGGCGCGTGGGTAGGTGAACGCGACATGGTCGAACTCCACGGAGGCCGCGTCGGCCGGCAGCACGACCGCGTCGGGCTTCTCACAGATGAGCGAGGGCAGGTCGAGGACCTCGAAGACACGCTCGAAGGAGACCAGGGCGGTCATGATGTCGACGCGGATGTTGGAGAGCCCCTGCAGCGGCGCGAGCAGGCGCATGAGCAGCGTCGAGAGGGCCGTCAGTGTGCCGATGCTGGGGCTGCCGTCCATCGCGAGGTGACCGCCCACGCCGAAGACCAGCACCGTCGCGAGCGCCGGGACGGTCCACATCGTCGTGCTGAAGACCCGGGTGGTGAGCGCGATCCTGACGCCCAGGTCGCGCACGACGGCGGCCTTCGCAGCGAAGGCGGCGTCCTCCTCCTCACGGCGACCGAACAGCTTCAGCAGCATCGCGCCGCCGACGTTGAACCGCTCGGTCATGGTGTTGCCCATGTCGGCGTTGCCGTTCATCTGGGTGCGCGTCAGACCGGCCAGGCGACGACTCGCCCAGCGTGAGACCAGCCAGAGGATCGGGAAGGTCGCCACGCACAGCAACGTGACCTGCCACGACAGGACCAGCATCGTCACGCCGACGACGACGACCGAGATCAGGTTGGAGACGCTGTCGCCGAGCGCGGAGGTGAACGCACGCTGGGCGCCGATCACGTCGTTGTTGAGGCGGCTGACGAGCGCACCGGTCTGGGTCCGGGTGAAGAACGCCAGCGACTGCCGCTGGACGTGTCCGAACACCGCCGTACGCAGGTCGAAGATCAGGCTCTCGCCGATGCGCGAGGAGAGATAGCCGATGGTGACGTTGAGGACGGCGTTGACCGCCGCCGCCACCAGCATGCCGAGCGCCAGCCAGGTCACGATCGACGCGTTCCCCGCGAGGATGCCGTGGTCGATGATGCGCTGGATGAGCAGCGGCGTGACCACGACCATGCCCGAGTTGACGACGTTGAGACCGAGGAAGACCTCGATCAGCCGGCGGTGGGGCTTGGCGAAGGAGAGGACCCGGCGCAGCGTCGCCCGGTCGATGCGCGCGTCCGTGACGCTCCGGTCCGCGCGCATGCTGCGCCACACGCTGCTCATC